>JASFTL010000065.1:0-11458 GCA_050053555.1 Desulfobacterales bacterium | reverse complement strand
CCCGAAGCGATTAGTTTATCAAGTGGGGGGACAACAGCATTACCTGATGATCTGACACTGGCAGCGGCAAACTGTATTTGTCTCGAAAACCGGGATGTCTTTTTCTTAAAGCGACTTCTCACTGTTAACCATCACACCGAATCATGGCTTTCCTTTGTTGAATCGTTCGGCAGGGTAACCCAATGTTCTCTTCCGCGGCTCAGACCCGGGAAACGAACCGTATCTGTGTTGAAATCTCATTGACCCCCATTAGGCATTTCACCACTAAATGAAAGGAGGTTACCATGGACAAGCCCATCGTTACCTATGAAAGTTTGATTCGTATTACCAAGGCGATCTCCATGATCCGGGATCCGGAAGAAATTGTCCTGATCACGGTGGAGGGCGTCACCCATGCCCTGAACGTAAAGGGCTGTACGCTGTTTCTGTTTAGCCCCAGAAGCCACGAGCTCAAACTTGCCGGCAGCTATGGCCTGAGCAACGATTATCTGGACAAGGGTCCCATCAGCGCGCTGCGTTCGATTGCATCAGCCCTTGAGGATGCCCAGCCCGTAGCCATATTCGATGTTGCCGATGACCCCCGAATTCAATATCCTGATGAGGCCATAAAAGAGGGCATTGCTTCAATCCTTTCGGTGCCGATCATTATTGGAGAAAAATTGGTCGGGTGCATGCGGGTGTACACTGCCGAGCCCTGGGAATTCACTTTAAACGACGTGAATTTCGTTCAGGCCGTTGCTCAGGTCGTCGGCATGAGCCTGGAAATGTGCCGGGTCAACAAGGGGCTAAAAGACAGTATCGACATTTTGAAGACCATGCGGGATCCCAAAACCCTCAAATCGAAAAGAAGAACGCCGTACGAAGGGGTGCCCCGTAGCTTCGATAAAGAGGAGATGCCGCAGTCCGGCACCTGATTCTGAAGGTGGAGCGTCTAGAATCAACGTATAAAAAAAATAACAGGTCTGTTTAATTTTGTATAATATTCGGTGGGTGAAACGGCTGTCAATTTTGTAAAATAAAATAAAATTAAATGCTTAATATTTCGGCACGCAAATTGTATATCCAAACTATGTTTTTAAATATCGGGGCGAAAATTCTTAGATGCATGAGGACACTTTCGATATGTACAGCTATTTCATCCCAAGAAGCCAGACCGAGATTTTGGAAAGAAGAAAAGATGCCCGCAAAAACGTCAATGCCACCCAGCTGGTCGTGGCAAATTGCAGGACTATGGACGCTGATTTCCAGGCACCCATCGAAAATGTCAGTTGCGGGGGTGTTTTTATCAACACCAATCAACGCTTATTCGTCGGGCAGGAAATCGCAATGAAATTTGACTTTCCCGACGCCCGCAACACGATTATGGCAAACGGCGAAATCGTTAGAACCTCATTTGAAGGTGCCGGAATAAGATTCAGGATGTTTTTTAAAAAGTAACTCGATTGAGTCGATACCATTAATGATTTAAATGAAGGCAGCCATGATTTTAAGGCTGCCTTTTCATTTGGTTATGGGCAGATATCCTGAAGCATATTTTAGCAAGATGGCGGGTTACCCGTTTGTCAAAGTGGTTTTGACGGTCGACGAAAAATGAAGTGCGTTGAGCCTCTGTAATTAATCTGGCCATGGACGCTGATATTTCTTGCGGCCTTCGGCATAAATATCGCCCCCGTGCAGGTCGTTAACGACAATGGCGTCAAAGCTTTGAACGCTCAATCGGAAAACGGCTTCGGAGCCCAGGTCTTTATAAGCAATAACCTCTGCGGCCCGAATACATCCGGAAAGCAAAGCCGCTGTTCCTTCCACTGCACCAAAATAAACACAGCCGTGTTCCATGGCGGCCTTGCGGACTTCGTCGGAACGGCGTCCTTTGCCGATCATACCTTTCAACCCCCTTTCGATAAGCATGGGCGTAAAGGCATCCATCCGGCTGGAAGTTGTCGGACCTGCAGAGCCGATGACATGGCCTGGAGGTGCCGGGGTGGGTCCCACGTAGAAAATGATTTGCCCCTTCGGATCAAACGGCAATTCTTTGCCCTGCTTGGCCGCCTGCCACATGCGTTCATGCGCCGCATCGCGAGCGGTGTAAACCACACCGAAAATTTGGACCTGGTCGCCAATCTGGAGCATTTCCAACACCTCGCGGGTCAGGGGTGTCTCGATATAGATCGTTTCCCGTATATTCACAAAACCACCTCCTTGCCCCTGTGCGAATGGCAGTCTATGTTCACTGCGACCGGAAAGCTCGCGATGTGGGTGGCAAATGCCTCGATATGCACCCCCAGAGCGGTTACGCAGCCTCCGAAACCAGCCGGTCCGATTCCAAGCCTGTTGATACGCTCCATCAGCTCTTCCTCTACGGCAGCCAGGGATTTATCGGCATTGGGCTTACCAACGGGCCACAGCAATGCCTTTTGGGCCAATAGAGCTGCCCGGGCAAAGGGTCCACCGATTCCAACTCCGATGACAAAAGGCGGACTGGCGTTGGGTCCGGCCCGATCTGCGGTTGCGACGATAAAATCTTTGGCCGCTTCAAGGCCTTCTGACGGTGTAAACATTCGTAATGCACTGACGTTGTCACAGCCGGCGCCCTTGATGAGGAGACTGATCTTGAGTTTGTCTCCGGAAACAATCTCCGTGTTGATTACGGCCGGCGTGTTATCCCCGGTGTTCACACGCTCGATGGGATTGCGAACCATGGACTTGCGAAGAAACCCATCTTGATATCCCCGGCGTACGCCTTCGTTCAAAGCATCCATAAAGGCGCCACCGATGATATGCGCCTCCTGTCCCAGCTCCACGAAAACAACCGCATATCCTGTATCCTGGCAAAAAGGTATGCGCTGTTCCTTGGCCACCTGGGCATTGCGAATCAACTGCTTAAGCACTTCGCGTCCGATTTCGGATTCTTCCAGGTCCAGAGCCCTGTGAAAGGCTTGGACCGTATCGGGTCTAATCTCAACATTGGCGTCGATGCAAAGCTGGCGAAGCGCTGAGACGATATGATCGACATGAATCTCTCGCATGGCTTTTCCTCATTTTTATTTCTTTCAGCGCGGAATTGTTTCTTTGTCCTCTTCGTAATCTTTGTGGTAAATTAAAGCGCTCACTGTTCATTTTCGCTACGAAATAGCCTTAACCAAACGGCACCGCTCATCGCCACCAGCCCTAAAGTTGCAAACGCCAACCCCCATCCGGCTATTCCGCCGCCGGTAATGTCCAACACCGTGCCTACGGCCAGCGGTGCTAATAATCCCATCGAAAGCCCGACAAATGAATACAACGCCATGGTTCGGCCAGCCTCTTCAGCCTTGGCTGTGGATACCAAACCCGCATTCAGAGAACCGCTGTCTGTAATAATGGCAATCCAATATGCAAAACAAAGACCGGCTACCATTAGAAATGTCAGGCCGCCTGCAAATCCGATGAGACATCCGATAAGGCCGGAAATGAGCATGACGATGGTAATAAAGCGTCTTCGACCCCAGTGCAAAGCGCCTTCATTTCCGAGAATGCTTGCCGGCACACCGGCCAGCAGGATTAGCGTTACAAGGCTCTGAGGGCTGGTCTTAGGATTAATCTGTGGTTGGAGGCTCAGACTGAAAAACATAAACGCCACCATCCACGAACGGAAGCCGAAAAGTTCCCAGCAATGGGCAGCATATCCTAACATATAGCCGATGGCCGAACGGTTTCGAAGGGCAGGTCGGAAATCCAATAAGGATGTTCTGACCACTTGATCCACTGCCCTCGGCGGCTTGGGTCTGACGGCAAACGCAAAGAGTGCAACCCCGGCAACCGGACACAGGCCCATTAATATCGCCGCCCAGCGCCAGCCGAAATGGCCGGTCAGCCATCCCGCCAAAAATACGGACAGGGCGTTTCCAACACCAATGGAAGCCGTATAGAATGATATTGCCCGGCTTTGATTTGCACCGCTAATCCTGTCACTCAGCGTCTTCACGCCCGGCATATAGGTGCCGGCAAAGCTGATTCCTGCCAGAAGGCGAAATGCGGTTGCCGTCCAGGTACCCTGCGCCACTAACCCAAAGCCCAACAAAGAAACCGCGCCTAATGCTGCAGAGAGCAAATAAATTTTGCGCGGGTCCACGCGGTCTGTTAAACTCGCCAAAATGGGCACGGTGGCGGCATATCCCCCGAAATAGATGCCGCTAATCCAGCCAGCTTCGGTATTGGTAAGCCCCCATTCGGCCTGAAAATTCGGCAGCAGCGCCGGAAAATAGTTAATAGCCGCAATAGCAAGAATTTCAGAAAGGCAGACACAGATAATTAAAAAATTCATCGTCGAATGTGCCAAAGGAAGGAAGTTTTAATATTAGCTCTGATCTTTTAGCAAAAGCAGCGAAAAAACCTTCAAATCTTTTTCTTTCTCCAGAGATCTTGCCCTTTCTATTATTTCGTTTTGTCTGGCTTCAAAAAAAACCGGTGCTATCAGGTTTCTGAACTTATCGATCAACTCCACCCATGTCAGCGGGTTCTCAGGATCACCTTTGGGGAAATCGATTCGGGTCGAATACGTTTTTCCATCTTTGGTCTGCAGGGTTACCGCAGCCGGCCATTTCATCGGAAATTCCTTTTCCAGTTCAGGATCCTTCACACAGGAAACTTTATCCATCAACTCCTTAACCCGCGCTGAATTGACGTTTTCCAGCGTGTACTCATCCAGCGTTGCCTTTCCATTTAAAATTGCCACGGCCGCTCCAAAGGGCATGCTAAACTGGGCATCAACAACTGACTTTGGGTTGAATTTCTGCGCTTCAGGTTCGGCGACGATAGCAAATCCAGCTTTAAGGATTCCCAAAGTCACTTTTTCAATCTGGGAGGCATCTATATTATTTTCACGCACAATCTTCAGTATGCCGTCGATCGGGCCCTGTTTATATCGGCAGCAGGCGTGCGGTTTAATGCTGGTATGCAATACCTCATAGGGATCTCCCCAATTTTGCAATACTTTAGCCGCTTTGGATCCGGATGAATAGGCATGCAAGAATCCGAACCTGCCCTCGATAATCGTACCGGGTCCCGTAAAATCGTCCCGCGCCAGCAGGGCGGCAATAATACCGCTATGCGCAGCCCAGCCGGGGTGCAGTCGTTTGGTAAAGGCCCCGTCAGATAGGAATTCCATCGATCCTGCCGCCTGACTGCCTGCGATCCCCAATGCATTCATCATGGCCTTTTGATCCAGCTTAAGAATTTTGGCCGCTGTGACGGCAGCGCCTAATGTTCCGCAGGTTCCGGTGGGATGAAAGCCGCGGGCATAATGGGCTGCCGGATCCAGCGCCTTCCCCAGTTTGATCATCACTTCGTAACCTGCAGCGATAGCCGCAATTAATTCATTACCCGAACAGCCGGCGATGTGCGCAGCAGCCAGAGCTGTCGGCATGATCACCACGGCCGGGTGGAGAGAAGCTTCATTGACGACGTCATCCAGTTCCAGAGAATGGGCCGCTGTCCCGTTGGCCAGGGCCGCATAAGAAGGGCTGGTCTTCAGATTCGTCCCGATGACGACCGCTCCATCCCCTGAAATATCTGAATTCACGATGAACCTTTGAACGCAGCCACTGGAGTCGCTTAGGGCACCCCGTGCCGCAACCCCGATAAAATCAAGAACAAGGTATTTAACGCGGTCGACGACATCGGCTGTTAAAGCATCGTAGTTGAGGTCATAACACCTTTGAGCTAATTCTTTTGTCACTTCCATTTTCAATTCCAATCTTTGGCTGAAAAGAAACCACGAAAACACCCCGGTTAAACAATTCAAGTATAACTGGGCAGGCGAAAGAAAGGAAGCACCAAATTATCCTTTCTTTTGCGGGATTTCTTGATTGTAAACTGAAATTTCAATCAGATTTTGATCCGGATCTCGAATGTAAATGGATGTTGTCGGACCCGTTGCACCGGTTCTTTCCAAGGGTCCCTCAATAATTTTTACACCGCAGAGCTCCAAATCACTTATGATTTGCGCAATGGAATCACAGGTGATGAAACAAAGATCGGCGGAACCGGGCGTAGGGTGTAACGCTTTGGGGTCGAATTCGTTCCCATATTCATGAAAGTTGATTTTCTGGTTTCCGAACGCTACGGCCTTGCGCCCGCCTTGAAAGGTGGCTTCCTTCATACCCAGGACCTTTGTGTAGAAGGCACAGCTGGCTTCAATATTTTTAACGGTTAAAACCAGATGATCAATTCGAATAATTTCCATAAGACTTTTTCCTGGTGGATGGAGCGAATCACGAATACCGCCCGGTTAGACAATTAAAAATTTAAAGAAGCTGCCTTTTCGGTTTGTAAAAATCCATCTATATTTAACTATTATTTCGATCATTCCAATATTTCATCATTCCAAAATAAAGCAAACTCATGAGTTCTTTTCGTGTTTTTATTTTTTCGTGCTTTCGTGCTAAATTATTCTACCTGTGCGAATAAGAGTTAACTTTCGGGTTTAAGGATTCGGCCTGCTTTGGCCAGGGCAATAAAATGTGCCACATCGATTTCTTTCGGACACACAAAGGAACATGCCCGGGCGGAATGACACCGGTAAATCCCTTGCTCGCTGTACAGCAATTTCAACCGTTTGGCTTTCTCATGCTCACGGGGGTCCATTACGCGGACGATACTTGCCAGCATCGCATTGGGCCCTAAAAAACGATTGTGGCTGCTGATGCAGGCCGAGGCACAGCAAAAACAATTAATACATCGGGTGGCATTGACATAAAGATCCAGTCTCTGCGGCATAATCGGAAATGCATCCTGCCCGGATGGTGGAGAGCCGGATTGGATAATGTAAGGTTGAGCCTGGTTAATTCTTTCATAGGCAGCGGTTGAATCTATCATCAGGTCGCGAACCGCAGGAGCCACATTCAGGGGTTCAATCGTGAAGGTATGGGTTTGAAAGTATTGCACCGCGTTTTCGACAAGCAGTTCACAGGCCAACAGAGGTTTTCCATTGACTTTAACCGAACACGTTCCACACTGGCCATGTTCACAAGATGAGTTCCAGGCCAAGGTCGGATCCTGCTCATCGTTTATTTGACGAAACAGATCCACAAACCGCTGGATTCGACCGGCTTTCAGATGATACGCTTGAATCCAGGATCGTTTCTCCTCCGGATCGTAGCGCTGAATCTTTAAGGTAATTTTGTAATTTAAGCTGCCTGCCGCTTTCATATACTTGCAACGTCTCCTGCTAGGTCATAAGTTACCGCCGCTTTATTGGTTTCGTTGGTTGAATTTGATTGATTCGTTAAAAAACAATTCAGAATAAATGCATAACTTTGTTCTTTTTAGAAGCAAATTCAAGACCTCTTTGGAGTCAATTTTGCGGACTTTTGTCTCAAAGCGCTTGTCCCGCCGAAGTCTGATCAGACAAAGGCGGATAAAATCTTGAGCTGTTTGAGGGTATTTGCCCGAGTTTTGTCCGCCTCAGGCGGAGAAGGTGTTTAGAAATTGCTTCTAATATTTTCTCTCGATAATCCCAAATTTCTCGTAATGCTCCCCGCCATTTTTAAAAATGCTCATATCCACATCGCGTTTACTGAATTCAACCTTAGCGAAGTGCTTCATGGATAACAGCGTATGATAGTTAAACGCATCACTTCTTTCCGGAAAATCTTCGCGAAAATGAGCGCCCCGGGATTCCCGTCTCTTCAGTGCGCCTTGAGCCACAGCCATGGAAGTCATTAAAAGATTGTCCAGTTCCCAGTGCTGCACCAGCTCCTGATTCATGCGCAGGCTCTTGCTGGACAGGGCTGTCTTATCGGCACGCGCTTTTAGTTCCTTTAAAACATCGACTGCCTTAGTCAGTCCATGGTCGGTTCTAAAAATACCAACATTTGCGGTCATCAGTGTACGCAAGGCATCGCGAATATGCCCGATATTGTCCTTTCCCCGGGCGTCGAGGTAGCCTGTAAATTGCGAAACAGAATGACGGCCTTCAGCTTCCGGTAATTTTTCAGGCACCTGGGTCAGATACGCTAAGACGCTATCGCCAACGAATTTTCCCATGGTAATCAGCTCCAGTAAGGAATTGGTGCCCAGGCGGTTAAAACCGTGAAAGCTGGCAGCTGCACATTCGCCGACCGCAAACAATCCCGGGATGGCTTGACCGGAGATGTCCTGCACTTCACCATTTTCACCGGTAGGAATACCCCCCATATGGTAATGATTGCTCGGATGCACGGGGCAAAGCGTCTTTTTAGGATCAAGGTTAAGGTATTTTTTAAAAAATCCGCTGACCTCGGGGATCTGTTTATCATGGACATCATCCGGCAGGTGCCTTAAGTCAATCCAGATATGCTCAACCTTATGGTCGGGATTGAAGATGCCTCTGCCGTCACGAATTTCAGAGGCAATCGCCCGCGACACCAAATCACGGGGCGCCAATTCCTTCATTTTGGGTGCATAGTGCTCCATAAAGGCCTGCTCATCTCTGTTGCGCAGAATACCGCCTACCGATCGCAGGGTTTCGCTGGCCAGAATGCCGGGCCCGACAATTCCGGTGGGATGAAACTGGACGGCTTCGGGATCCATTACCGGCAGCCCGGCTTGCAGAATAAGCGCCAAACCGTCTCCTGTATTTTGGCGACAATTGGTTGTGACCTTAAAAATCTGGCCGCTGCCGCCGGTGGCTAAAACCGTGGCTTTTGATAATATCCGGATAAATTCGCCTTGCTTTTGCCTGAATACAATACAGCCGACGCATTGGCTGTCCTTAAAAAGAAGCTCGGTGGCAATACCTTGATTGATAAAACGAATGCCCCGTTTCAAAGATTCCCCCCAGCAGGTATCCATAATTCCTTTGCCGGTGCGATCTGCCTCGAACACCGCCCGATAAGCTGAAGATTCTCCAAAATAAAGCGTATGGCCGCCAAAAGTTCGCTTGGCGGGCTTTCCATCGGTGCCGCGGCTCAAATGCATCCCTTTATTTTCCAGCCATACAATCTGCTCCCAGGCCGCATTGCAAATTTTGCCGATAATGTTTTGATCGGCGGTGCAATCAGATCCTTTCCAGGTGTCGAACATGTGATAAATAGGTTTATCTGCCGGATCTTTAGGATCGACAGCCGCCAGGCCGCCCTGAGCAGTGGAGGTGTGTGACTTTTGAGGATGAGCGCCTTTGGTTATTGCCATAATCCGGGTTTGCGGCCTTTTATCCAACACCTCGGCCGCACAGCGCAGCCCGGCACCGCCGGCACCAATGATGAGCAAATCGCACTGGACAGTTGCATCTATCTGTAGCTCTTTATGCATTATATCGTAAGCGTCAATTTAATGCCCATCCAGCCGAAAACAGCCATCATTAAAAAAATCAAACAGGCCAAAGCCGTTTGCAGCAGCCGGGTTTTTAGATAATCCCTGATGATAACCGTTAGGCCATATCCGGCGTGATACAACGCAGCGATCACCAGCGTCAGATCGATAAATTTAATAAAACCGTTTTGCATTCTCGCAATGACAATCCCCGCCTCGTGGCCGGCAGCGGGCTGCAGGTGCATAAAAAGAAGATGCGCTGGAATCATAACGATCAAATAGGCGCCGCTGATGCGCTGAAGTTTCCAGGCAGTGGAAGCCGCGACATTCCAGATTTTGGAAGCCACCAGCCAGCCCGGCAGGATGCCGAGAACAAATATGATTAATCCAAAAATGATCGGCGACACGGTCTGATTCCCCATGGCCATCAACCATCCGAGCAATAAAAAATAAGCAGCGGAAAGTCCCAGTACCCAGCGAATCATCGATTCATCGTTGCGCATCCCGAAGATTTCATAAAGGATCAGCCGGCCGCCATTGAGGGCGTGAAAGATGACCGGCAGGGCCAACAGCCATTCCAGCAGAGAAAAAGGAAAAAAACCGAAGCGTTTCATTTTGGCATCGTAGGCATCAGGTGTGGCCAGAAAGGAAAGTGTGTAAATGTGGACCCAGATATAAAGTACCATGAGCAGGCCGCTGATTCGGTGGATCCAGGCAATCACATAAGGCCAGCCCCGCGTTTTGGCGTAAAACGACACAATCGGCACATTTTCAAGGCCGGATAAAAAAAATTGTTCCAGCGGCTTTTTGACGAAACGCTTCATCATTTTTCTGATCTCTGTTCTCTGTCTTCGGTCCTCTGTCCTCTGTCCTCAAATGTCTTGCTCATCCAGATAAGCTAAAAAACGCCGGTAAGCCACCTGGATATGTTCCTGCACCAATTTTCCGATCTCATTTGCGGCGACATCTTGATTGCGGAAATGATCGAAGATTTTCTGGTGCACACCCAAGGATCCACGTAAGTCTTCCTGATAGTACTGATAGGAAAACCGATACCACAGGCTGTGCATCCTCAATGTTTTCAATACGTTTATAAGGATGTCATTGCCCGAAGCCTTTATAAAAATGTCGTGGAATTCGAGATGATTGCTCCAATAGGCTTTCGTGTCATTATCTTTGACCGCCTTGGCCATTTCTCCCAGCACATGCGACATCTCCTCAAGGGCTTTATTTGTTATTTTTTGATAGGCTTCTACAGCTGCCAGACCTTCAAGCACGGCCCTGACCGGAAAATTTTCTTCGATATCTTTGCTCGTGATGCGCTTGACAAATGTGCCTCTCCTGGGGATGATGACCACCAGGCCTTTCTTTTCAAGATCGCGAAACGCCTCGCGCAACGGAGACCGGCTGATACTGAAATGCTTTTGCAGTTCAGCCTCTATGAGCTGGTCGCCGCCTTTCAGAACGCCTTCCAAAATCGCTTCGGTCAGGATCCGTGAAACCTGCTCCCCCAGCACATGCGGCTGGAAATTTAGATTCTTAATTTTACCGTTAAGTTTTTCTGATTCCATTACATGACGTCATCATTCTTTTAAGCGGTGAATTGCATTTAGTCTGCAAACGCATATAGATCATGCTTCATAAAGCTTATGGATCCTGATAGCACCTTTCGGAAACGCCTCTACACAGAGCATACACAATGTGCATTCATCCTCGTTTTCTGCAACCACCACCGGCAGGTTGTCGGCCATTTTAAAAATGTTTACCGGACACACCTGAACCCACTCGGCAGCTTTCTTTCTTCCGGCACACTTAGACACGTCGATTCCTACTTTGATAAACTCACCCATGCGTTATTGCCTTTTTGCGTTATTAATCTATTTAAACGGATTTGAATTAAAGTGCTCTTAACCGTTATTCACCACAGCGCTCGCGGAGCACACAGAGAAAATTAAAAAAAGGGTTTTTGCCGGCGCTAAATCATTGAATTCAACCTCAGCGTTCTCTGTGCTCTCTGTGGTAAATAGCCGGGAATTTAAAAATGGGCTAAAGTTAGGCAATTTTATCATTTCTAACAAGATCGCGTAGGTTAAGATATTTTGGATGCTATTTTTAGAATCCTTCTGGCTCGCTCCACCACCGGATAGTCAACAAATTTGCCGTCCAGTTGGATGGCGGCGCTGCCGTC
>JASFTL010000064.1:0-11469 GCA_050053555.1 Desulfobacterales bacterium | reverse complement strand
TAAACCTCTAGTGACCCGATTTTAATTTGTGCACATGCCAAAGGGATATGACTTGACTGAACATATGATTCGGTGCAGCCCTTGCCCGTCAAAGGACAAGGGCTGACTGAACCGTCTGGGATTCGACCTCCCCCAATGCCGTTATTTTTCCCGGAATCTGCCCCAATTTTCATTGAGAGCCTGACAAAAAAAGATGCACGCGCACCCGAGAAGTCTCCGGCGTTCTTATCGGCATATTAGAGGAAAACTTTAGCAATTTTTCTGCACAAATTGAGCGTTTCAAATTTAAAAATGTGGAACATTTACTTTTAAGGAATTCTATCTTTTCTTATTTTTTAAATTTGAAACCCCTCAGGGGCCTGCCGATCTTACCGCATCTACGGTGTTAGATGCCGTCCCGCATAGGCAACTATCGCGGAACGACATCTGCCTTGTAGCTGCGGCAACCTCGACAAGCGCTCAACTTCTGCAACGTCTAAATTGAGCATTTCATATTTAGGAAGGATCATTTCAGGTACGAATAATGACGCCTTGACCGTAATTTTTTGATGCGCTATGATCGGCCCGCTCAGCTACGTACCTTGCGGCCGGTCTTGATAACCTCGGATAACAGATTCAGTTTTAAAGGAAAAAGAGATGCCAAAAACATTGTTGGAAAAAGCGAAGCAAAAAACCATCATTTTTGACGGAGCGATGGGAACCCTGATTATGGCCGCGGGGATTAAATCCATCAAATCCCCGATCCTGCTGAATGTGGAAAAGCCCGACTTGGTGATCGATATCCATAAACAGTACTATGCAGCCGGAGCTGATGTCGTGCTTACCAATACGTTTAGCGGGAATCCGTTAAAGCTTGAAGCCGAAGGTATTGATGCCCAAATGGAATGGCTGAACCGGGAAGCTTCAAAACTGGCGAAACAGGCCTGTCCCGCGGGTAAATTTGTGGCCGGTGATATCGGCCCATCAGGAAAAACGTTGCCACCGATCGGAGATAGCTCTCCTGAAGAAATGCAAGACGCTTTTTATCGGCAGGCCAAGGTTTTGATTGAAAGCGGGGTTGATCTGATCCTGATTGAAACCATGTATTCTCTTGAAGAAGCCGTTGCCGCGGTGCATGCGGTGCGAAAAGCAAGTGATATCTTGCTGATCGCCTCCATGACATACAACAATACGGAAATGGGCTATTTTACGATTATGGGCGAAACCGTTGACCAGTGTGCATCCACTCTGGTAAATGCCGGTGCGGATATTATCGGCGCCAACTGCACCCTGGGCAGCTCGGATATGATCGAATTGACCAAAGAGCTCAGGGCGGCGACGGACAAGCCCGTATTAGTCCAACCCAATGCAGGCAAGCCATTTGCAGATGAAGACGTCACTTACTACCAGCAGACCCCCTCAGAGTTTGCACAGGATCTCAAGCAGATAAAAGAAGCCGGCGCGGATATGGTCGGGGGGTGCTGTGGTACGAATCCTGAATTTATTCAAACCTTGACCGCCGTAGTATCCGGCAATTCTACTGTCGATTAAATCAACAGGCTGGGATTTCCTCCCAGCCTTTTTTATCATACCTTAACATCTTACAGTCCATTGGCTTATAAGATTTCGAACTTCAGTTTCTTGCCGAGACATGGGGTTTTGATTCATTTTATGGCCTCCCTTTGCGTTACAATTTGTTACAAACTGTTACACCCCAGAAAAGCATTTCTTTTTTATTCTGATTATATTCCTCCCATACAGCGCTTTAATTTCTATTCAAACCATTAGACGTTGTTTTACAACAAAGGAGGAATCATGCTAAAAAAAAGTTTAACAATCGTATTGATTTGTGTTTTTATTTCAGGAGCTTTGATTTTTACCGGCTGTCGTTCTCACTCCCATCATGGCAAGGCGGAGTTTATGGTGGATTATATTGCCGAAACCCTTGACCTGACCGAGCCGCAAAGGGAGCAGCTCGATGGGATCAAAGAAGAGTTCATGGCCAAGGCCCAAGAAATGCATGCCAAGAAAGCGACCATGCATGCCGAGTTTATGGCTGAGCTGCGTAAAGAACAAATTGACCGGCAACGCTTAAAAGAACTTATTTCTCAGAAGCGGTCGCAGATGGATGAAATGATAGATCTGGCGGTAGTGCGCCTGGCCGAGTTTCACAGCACGCTGACACCGGAGCAGAAAGAAAAACTGGTGGTCAAGCTGGAGTGGTTTCATGAAAAGCATCAGCACCGGTGGGAATAAATTGGAAGAGGCTTCCGCAATCTTTGCGGAAGCCTTGTTCAAATCGCCCGATAGATTTTAACGCTATGTTTTCAAGGTGGAAGCATTTTCATAAATTCAAATATCGACTGATTTAGAACATTTGAATTTTGAATTTGTCTCGAATTTAGGAGTTCGTGCTTCGGATTTTTTTGTTAAATTCCATAAAAAAAAGTTTTATAAACCGACCGTCAAAACAGGTAATATCCTAAATCATTATTTGAGATGAACCCCAAAATCCTCATTATCGATGATGACGCCAGGCTGAATCAGCTGCTCAAAGATTTTTTAAAAGATTTTGGTTATCAGGTCATCGCGACGACGCACCCGATCAAAGGATTAAAAAAACTGAAGCAGGCCTCGCCCGATCTGGTGATTCTGGACATCATGCTGCCGGATATGGACGGCTTTGAGGTCTGCAGGGCGATTCGCCAGACCAGCAAGATTCCGATCATCATGCTGACCGCCAGGGGGGAAGTCACGGATAAGGTGGTCGGGCTGGAGTTAGGGGCTGATGATTACCTGGCAAAGCCCTTTGAACCCCGTGAACTAGTGGCTCGGATTCAATCTGTCTTGCGCCGCACACAGCAACTCAGCGATCATCAGATCCTGACCTTTGACCGGCTGACCATCGATCTGGATAAACGCATTGCCCTGCTGGATGGCAATCCCGTTGATCTGACAACCAATGAGTTTACGGCTCTGGCATTGCTGGCCAGAAATGCCGGGAAAGCTTTGAATCGTGACCAGATTCTGCAGGAGCTGCGAGGTATGGACTGTGATGCCTTTAATCGCTCCGTTGACATCGCCGTCAGCCGCCTGCGTCAAAAACTTAAAGATGATCCCCGGTCTCCTGAGTTTATAAAGACGGTCTGGGGAACCGGGTATGTTTTTATTGCGGATCGCACGGAGAATGATATTTCTTAAGTCTGGCCCGTCCTGGATTTGAGTGCATTATAGTCAAAATTGAAAATTGAAGATCGAAGAATGAATATTGGAGGAATTCTAGCATTTTAATTTTAGGTTTTTCGTAAGAAATCGCAATTTAATCGTAGAATTTCAATTGATATGGAATCCTTAAATATTCAATTTAAAATATTCCATTATTTGGTTATGAGAAAAAATACCGATTAAAATATTTTCACATAACATGCTTAAAAATTAGTGTTACATACATAAACATGCGGATTAATTTTTTTAACAGAATCATACGTTCGGTTTTTACCAAGCTTTTGGTGGTCATTATCCTCACCGGCATTTGCATTAACCTGGTGGTGGGTGGATTTTTCGTGCACCTTCGCAACCAGTTCGTCGGCCCGTTTCACAAAAATGTCGTTCAATACCTCAATTATCTGATTGCCGATATGGGCGATCCCCCCAGTCTGGAGCGTGCTCGAGAAATCTCCCGCCAGTCCTTTTTGGAAATTCGCTACGAAAGTCCGGATCTCAGCTGGGCCACATCCGATGGTCTGCCAACGTTTTTCAAAGGCCGCTTTGCCCCCTGGCGCCAAAATCCCGACGTGCGCATTGGAAAGTATCGCGGTCGACATGTCATCGAAGTCGATAAAAAACCGGGTCGCTTTATTTTCGGCGCATCTCGCAGTCTACCTGTCGAGAGTGGGCGGCACCGGCTGCTTGTTGTCATGCTGGTCCTTTTAACGGCAATTTTAGCCATTGCCTTTTTTGCGATTCGACACATTTTGCGACCGGTGAAATGGTTAAACACCGGTGTTCAGGAAGTCAGTCGGGGGAACTTGAAACACCGGGTACCGCTGAA
This sequence comes from Desulfobacterales bacterium, assembly GCA_050053555.1. Lineage (GTDB taxonomy): Bacteria > Desulfobacterota > Desulfobacteria > Desulfobacterales > JAHEIW01 > JAHEIW01. The sequence continues at coordinate 7,439 of JASFTL010000064.1, read as the reverse complement.
GAAGTCAGATGAGCTCAGGGATCTGGCGGCTGCGTTTAATGACATGACAGAACGGATTCGGGACATGCTGCACACCAAAGAGCAGCTGCTTTTCGATGTCAGCCATGAGCTGCGAACCCCGCTTACGCGAATGAAAGTTGCCCTTGAATTTTTAGAAGACAGCCAGGCCAAGCAGAACCTTCAGGCCGACATTGAAGAAATGGAAAAAATGGTCAGCGAAATTCTGGAAACAGCCCGCCGGCAGCATAAATATGAAAATTTGAAGAAGCAACCAGTCCGCCTGGCTGATCTTTTAAAACAGACATTAGCCACATTTGAAAACCAGCCGCCGGGAATTGAGATGGTCGATGTTTCCTTCGAAGTGGAAACAGAGGTGGATGCTGAGCAGGTTAATACCGTTTTCAAGAATGTATTGAATAATGCCATCAAATATTCTCCACCGGATAGTGAGCCAATCCAGGTTTCCTGCAAAAGACAGGAATCCCACGCCGTTGTTCGGATTACGGATAAAGGAATTGGAATCCCTGAAGAAGAGCTGTCTCATGTTTTCGAGCCGTTTTATCGGGTGGATAAGTCCCGTTCCAAAGATACCGGCGGCTATGGTTTGGGATTGAGCTTATGCAAGACCATTATGGAAGCCCATGACGGAAAAATTGACGTGCAAAGCCGGCCAGGAAAGGGAACGACCGTGTCTTTATTTTTTCCTTTAGTGAAAAGTTGACGAGCTATGGATCGATCAGGAAAATGATAATGATCAAACATCAGGAAACCCAACCAACCGGTGCCGGCAAAAGCAGCTTTGGGCTGATCGATACGGCCAAATTTTTTCATGAGCTCGATTTAGAAAAAAAGATCACATTTATGGATGTTGCCTGCGGCCGGGGGAACTATTCGCTGGCCGTTTCGAAAATCATCGGTCGCAACGGGCGCGTATATGCTGTTGATTTGTGGGCAGAAGGAATCGTAAGCTTAAGGAATGAAGCCGCCGCAAAAGGGATCCAAAACATTGTGTCTTTTGTCAGCGATGCCAGTCAGGGCATTCCAATTGAAAACAATTCTGTAGATGTCTGTCTGATGGCAACGGTGTTGCATGATTTTGTCGGCGATAAAGTGGAGCGGCAGGTGATGAAAGAAATTGTAAGAACTGTTAAACCCAATGGCGTTTTGGCCATTGTGGAATTTTATAAAAAAGAGGGACCTCCGGGACCACCGAAGCCGGTTCGCTTATCACCACAGGACGTTGATAAAATTGTATCGAGATACGGTTTCAAGCAGAATCGCTTAACCGAAATCGGACCGGATAATTATTTGCAGATTTTTATAAAAAAAGATCAGACTGCTTTGTGACAACCTGTATGGAGTTGCCCCTTCCCGTTTGAACAGCCTGCCATCAGCCTCTTTTTTATTAAGTTTCCCCCATATATCCCGATAAATATTAAGATTACTTGGAATTATCGGTTCCGTAAAGGTCGACAATGGATTGTTGTTTTTTTTCTAAGGGGTCGATATTTAATAGAATATGTCCGAAAGCGGACGAAAAGAGGCATCGATGAAAATCTTTTGTGACTATCATCCAACCAAACCGGCGCATTGGAACTGTGAAAAATGCGCCGCCAACTTATGTCCCGCATGTGTTACCCAACGTGATCAAGAAGGTTATGTCAAGGGCCAGAAACTGCATCTGTGTCCGAAATGCTATCTTCCGGTCGAATGGATCGGTGTCGGCAATTTGATCGATCCGTTCTGGAAGCGTTTGCCGAAAATTTTTGCCTACGGATTCTACGCGCGGCCGCTGGTATTGGTGACCATTATTGCAGTGGTCAGCGCCTTCTTCACAAACCCGGGCATTTTTTCCCTGGTGGTTCGTGGATTGCTGGGGATAATGCTCCTCAAGTATTCATTCGAATCGCTCAAGGCAACTGCCAGCGGTAATCTTAAACCCCCCAAAGTCAATGCTGAAACCGTTACGTCAGATATCGGTCCTGTTCTAAAACAAGGGGTTATGTTTATCCTTATCGGCTTTGGGTTTGGGTTTCTCTTTGCCACATTCGGTCCATTTATTGCCTATCCATACCTGTATTTTATCGGATTGCTGATTCCCTCAATGATTATTATTCTGGTCAGCAGCGGAAGCCTGTTAAACGCGCTAAATCCATTGGCCGTTGGCAGCATCGCCATCCGAATCGGCGCGGGCTATCTGCTGGTTTACCTTTTCTTTTCAATTTTAGGCAGTGCGCCCACTGTTTTGGGCCACTATTTGATCCAGCACTTTCCGGAAGCGCTGCACGTGCCCATGATGACTTTTGCCCAGGGTTTCTATACGATCGTGACCTATCATTTATTGGGTTACGTCATTTTGCAGTATCATGAAGAGGTCGGTTATCAGGTGGATCAGGAGGACTTCCGGGATCCAAGTGAAAAAGCCATCGAACAGGGGCCGGCTGATCCGGATGCGCAGGTATTGAATGCGGTCAATCCGTTGATTCAGGAAGGTAAATTGGATGAAGCCATCGCACTGATCGTGGAAATGACGACGGTGGTTGGCATACGGGGCGTCAATCTGGCCGAGCGGTATTACACTTTGTTAAAAATAAAGAAAAAAATTCCTGAAATGCTGAAGCATGCCGAGTTGTTTCTGGAATTGTTGGCGATCCAAAACAACAAAAACAAAGCGTTGAAGGTCTATATCGAATGTAAAAAAATCAAGCCGGACTTTCTGCCGGACGCCAATGCCCTCTTCAAATTGGCAGGATGGCTGAACGAAATGGGAAAATCCAAAGAAGCCATCGCCACATACAACCGCCTGGTGAAAGAATATCCGGAGCATAAAATGGTACCCAAGGCCTTTTTCCGTGTGGCCCAAATCTTTCAGGACCGTCTAATGAGCCCCGACAATGCCAGGAAAATCCTTTCCGGCGTCAAAAAGAAATACCCGGATCATGAGATCATTCCGCATGTGGACAATTTTCTGGCGAATATTGGATGATGGATGTCAATGGTCAGAGGACAGACGTCAGATGACAGCGGCAGAAAGTCTCTCTCAAGACCTGCATATTAGGCAGCAGCGCCGGATGCCTGGGCGGGTTTTTGAAGTTGTCTTCGGGCGATTTGACCTTCGGCCGAATCCGGATATTTTTTACCCAGCAGGATCAGACATCTTTGATACTTTTCCGTTGTACCTTTCTGGCGAAATCCGTCCGCCAGCTTCAGAAGGGCTTGTGGTATACCCGGCAAATCCGGTTTTTGTTTTAAAAACATGGCCATGATGCGTTCGGCTTTTTCCGGATAACCCAACCCGGATAGGACCGAAATCATTCGCAGATACAGCTCCGCCGATAGACAGGGGCGTCCAGCGATCTTTGAATATTCTTCAAATACCTGACCGGCAGCGCGGTGTTGGGTGCTGTCGATCGTGAGGTGATCGAGCAATTGTCGCGTAATTTCATGAAATCGCGGATCCTGGGGGCTGTTTTTATGAATATTGAACAGATGGGTCATTGCCCCGATATGTCCGGGATCTTTTGTCAGCACCTGTTCAAGTAGACGACTGCCGGCCTCCATATCCAGTTGGCTGACACGCTCCAGTGCCTCTTCAATTAGCGGAGAAATTTCATCGACCGGCTCATCCGTGGGCAGCATATCCACATTTTTATTTCGAAACAGAATAAAACCGACCAAACCGAGCACCGCTCCGGAAATCAATCCGCCCAGGTGGGCCTCATAGGCTACATTGCCGAGATCGTCGGCATGCAGAAAGTAGATTTCTTTGGCGATCCAAACCGGCAGGATAATAATGGCCGGTGCTCTGAAATAATTAAAATAAAATCCCAATGAATAAAAAAATTTAACCTTTTTTCTACCGTACAATACGCAAAATGCGCCCATCAATCCGGCAATTGATCCGGAAGCACCGACCAGATAGATGCTGCTGCTGGGATTCATCAACCAGTATAAAACGGCTGCGCCAAGACCGGTGAGAACATAAGTGACGCCGCAAAAGATTCTGCCGCTGCCCATTTCAATCATGCAGCCGACCAGCCATAAAAAAACCATGTTCCCCAGCAGATGCTGAAATCCCCCGTGCAAGAACATATAGGTGAAAAAGGTCAAGGGTTTTGCTTCGGCCGGGATTAAACCGTAGTTTGCAGATGTAATCTTTGACTGTAGATATTCATATTGATTTCTATATTGGCTCCATATTGAATACTCGGCGTCTTGTGGGGTTATAATCTGATCACTGCGAAGTTTTTCTATAAATTCGGTATCTCCCGTCATTGTTAGATACAGGTTCCACAATTCTTCATCCCCTTGCTTTTCTAAATCCTGCGGTTTAAAATTTTCCTCAGCCGCAGAGTTCCGGTATTCAATAAAACGGGACATTTCGATTTCGGCCAACCCGGATGTAAAATAAAACGTGATGGCTTCATGACTGCGCCGGTTATCATTGAGTTGAAAGCAAAAAAATACCAGGCAATTCATCAGGATGAGGCCGATGGTGACCAAGGGCAGATTGTGGCGGCTGATTTTACCGGTTACCGGAACAATGATCATAAATGGTTTCGCCTTTACGCTTTAGACTTTTTAATTCAGTTATAGTGGTTGTCAAAAAAACGTTCCGGTTGCGGGGCGTTTTTTTGCGACAACACTTATGCCGCCATCCTTTTTTCGGAACATTATTATGACAAGCGGTACAACTCGAATAAGCAGATTCTGCACAAGCTCGTGAAGCTGAAGAATGCGTTCTATCTATCAGGTGTTCATCGGCACAATCCAGCAATTTCTTTAGCCGAATGAAAACTTCCGACAGGGTTAAAATCTAATTGATAACTTCTTGAAAACTAAAGCAATTTGTATTCTTAGAGTATAATGCTTGAATGGGATCGAGCATAAAGCCATCTCATGGAAGGCCTTAGAGGTGGTGGATTTTTCCCGTCAGCGCTCAATGGAAGGTAAAATTCGGGCTAAATGTCAACGTGCGAAAGGATCTCTTTCTCCTTCCTCACGACGCGACTTTCCATGCTTTTCACTTCTTTCGTCATCTCTTTTCGGAACTGGTGATCTTCTATAAAATTTAAATTTGTCTTTACATTGTATAAAGCACCTAAAACTGCCGCTCTGGCAGCGAGGGCCGCCACCACTCCGTCGGTGACGGCATTTTTGTTGCCCTTGCGAATGACCTTTGCGGTCAGGTCCATGATGCTGAAGGTGTCGCGCGCGACACTCAACGGCACCAAAGATGCATTTTTTAAACCGGACTGGATGGCCTTGTTGCGTCGATCTTGCTGATTTTCTGTATTTTTCGGCATTTTAAAAGCCTTCATCACCTCATTATAGGCTGCGGCGTCTCTGTCAATATCTTTTACCAGTTTTATTCTGAGTTTTGATGCCGTTTTTCTGATTTCTTTCATCTCCTTTTGGACAGCTTCGTAACCTTTTTTGCCAATGGTCAGGTTGGCGACCATTTCCGAAAGACTTGCTGATAAAGCAGCGTTTAACGCGGCGATACTTCCACCTCCCGGTACGGCGGTTCCTTCGGCTGTTTTTTCCAAAAATTTTGTAATTTTAAGATTGCCTAACAATAGATGATCCCTCCTGTTTGTTTATCAAAAACCAAATTTCCATTTTTAACGACTTTTTCGACAGTGCTTACGCCAATATGATAGGGAATAAAATGGTAGGATGGAAACTCAAGAATAATCATGTTTCCGTTTTTGCCGGCATCAATACTTCCAATCCGGTCTGCCCGATCCAGGGCGGCCGCACCGTTTAAGGTTAAAGCGGTAATTGCCTCCTCTATCGAAATATTCATATGCAGGGTCGCCAGGGCAAAAACAAGGGGGATCGATTCCGTAAAACAGCTCCCCGGATTAAAGTCGGTCGCCAGGGCAACCGCACAATTTGAATCGATCATTTTGCGACCTTGTGCATACGGTTCTTTTAGGCTGAAGGCGGTGGCCGGCAGCAGGGTCGCCACAACACCGGCGGCGGCCATATCGTTTATACCTTTATCGGATGCCTGAAGCAGGTGGTCTGCTGAAACCGCCCCGAGCTCTGCTGCCAGTTCAGCGCCGCCCAGCTGTACGATTTCATCTGCATGAAGTTTTAATTTAAAACCCAGATCCTTTGCCCGGGTCAGCAGGCGTCTTGATTGCTCAACTGAAAAAACGTTTTTTTCACAGAAAATATCACAAAATTCAGCCAGCTTGCGATCGGCCACCGTCGACATGACCTCTTTTGTCAAAAAATCGATGAAGGCATCTTCTTTGCCTTTATATTCTTCCGGAACCGCATGAGCGCCCAAAAAGGTCGGCACCACATCCACGTAATGAATTTGATCCAGATGAGCCATAACCTCCAGCTGTTTGATTTCGGTATCACGATCCAGACCGTATCCGCTTTTGCCTTCCATTGTTGTGACGCCAAATGACAGCATGGAATCCAATCGTTTGATTCCGGATTGAATCATTTCCTCGGCCGAGGCTTTCCGGGTGGCGTTTACCGTACTCGCAATACCGCCGCCGCGTTGCATGATTTCCATATAACTGGTGCCGCGCAGGCGCCAGGAAAACTCTTCAGCCCGGTAACCGCCGAACACCAGATGGGTGTGAGAATCGACAAAACCCGGCAGTACGGCTTTACCCCGGGCATCGATAATATCAAAATCGGAATGATCTGCGTCGCTTTCGTTAAACCGCTTCTCAATCTCCCGGGTGGTGCCGACGGCCTCAATTAGGCCTTCTTTTATGATGACTGCGCCATCGGTTATGACGTGCAGGTCGGCCATGTCTTTGCCCTTCTTGGCTTTTAAGCCGCTGCAGGTCACCAGTTCAGCCGCGTTTTTTATGATCATGTTTCCATTCATGAATTTGTCCTTACGTCACTATAATGTCCTAATCGATTGCCGCTGGCTGCCGGCTTCTGGCTGCTCGTCACTGGCTTCTGGCGCCTGGTCGCCGGATTCTTGCCGATCGTCTGAGTTATATGACCGCCACTTTAGCTTTTTGTTTGAGGTTCGGCCGAAGAAGATACCAGCAAGAATATAATCGCTTTTTAACATTTGCGATCGCCTCCAATGATGAAACAATCGATCATTTTTCGTTTTTCGAATTTCGGATTTCAGGCACAATTACTGCTCTTCATCTCTAAATTTTTCCCGTACCAGTTTTGCAACCATGTCTTCATCGGCAATATAGGGGATGGTGATATGATCGGAGCCTTTGCGCATTTCGTTATACTGAATGCTGGTGTCGATCGAATTTTCATTACGAGCCCATGCGCGGCGTGACACACCGCCCATCACATCCCAGGGAATAGCACGGCGGATGACCGCATCGACCCGCTCGCTGCCATCCAGCACCAGTCCGAAACCCCCGTTGATGGCATTGCCGATACCCACACCGCCGCCGTTATGCAGCGCCACCAGGCTCATGCCTCGGGCG
>JASFTL010000063.1:0-11646 GCA_050053555.1 Desulfobacterales bacterium | reverse complement strand
AACACATCAACAGCAAAAGTTGTGCCCCGCGCTAAATAGTTCGATAGTCAAATGGTCGATGGGTTAAATAGTTGAGGGGTCGGGGAGTTTTTCTATGCTCTATTGTCGATAGCCCCGCATAGGACTTCGACCCGTCAGGGGCTCCGGCCGCATGCGGTCCGCAACAATGGGCCCTGAAACGAAACAACGGCAGCAGATCCGCTTCGATTCACCCCGGAGCAGCCCCAGAGGATCGATTCCCACGGCAGCATACAGCCTCGCTGCCTGCCATGGGGCGAACTCAGAATTCTGGGGGCGTTGGCGAAGCCCGGGAAAGATTTGTTGCGGGTCCGCATACGGACAGCCCCTTACGGGTCAGTATCTGTCTAAGCTTGCTGCGTGATGGGTCGAAGGCAAAAACGCCCCGACCCCTCAACTATTTAAAAAGGATAATATCCGATAACGGTTTATCTATTCAACGATTTAACTCTTTAGCTAAAATCGAACTATTCAACTGGAAAATCCCCCGCCTTAGACGAATTTTAAGCGCCTCGGTTCTAAAAGGAGCCGACCGGTTGAATCGACTGAATCCATTCTTATCTTAACCCCAAAGAGTATACGCTTTAATTATTGCAAGATTTTTGTTTTTAAGGAATCACCAGATCAAAGAGGCAAATGATGCCGTTCATCACCGTTCGTGGATTAAATGGAAAAGTTTTTGTCCCCGACCAGCCGAAGGAGGGGAGCCGAAAGCATTACTGCAAAGACTGTTATTCATGTCAGCTATGCAGTGACGATCGCTGCAGCGTTTGCCTCATCCAAAAATCCTGCAACTGTGAAAAATCTGCCAAAAGTTAATGTGACCATTTCAAACCCAATTTTAATGTAATCGGTTCTAATAACGCTGAGCCGAAAATGTTCTCATAAATGAGGAGTCCAATCATGAATCGCATAAGCTGTTATTTTGAGAGAATCTCTGATTTTGCAGTGGGCCTGTTTTTGCTTTTTGCCGGTTTAGCCCTCACCGTCGTGAGCTTTACGATAATTCCCATCATTGGATTGTTTATCGCCATTCCAGTGTTGGTTTTAGCGGTAGCTTTCTTAGGTGCCAAAAGGAGCAAAGAATGTGCGCTAATCGCGAAACGAACTAAAAATATTTTTTCGACTTAACCAGAGAAATTGCAACGCTTTATCCCTGATTCCTAGTTAAGAACAAACCACCATCTGCTAGTTGGCATGCGTTATCATCAAACAAAGGCTGCCGAATTTGGTCCAGAAGCCGTCCACCTGAACCTGATACAGACGATGCATTGCGGTAGATTATGATCTGCCCTTGACCGCCAGCGCCAGATCGTATATCGTATATTTACGATAAACTGGAACACGGAATAATTGAAATGAATGAAAAATTTCAGCATAATACCGGATGCTGTGATAAACCCGAGGGTCAACTTAAGGGGGTACCCATCGCTGCCAAGCCTCCAACAGCGGATTCTCAGCAGGAGGAGATCTGTTGCGGGTCTCCGCCGGGGCCTGAAAGCAGCCGTTTTGAGAAACCGGGATTTGCTCTGCTTGACTTTGTAGAAGATTTTGTCCAGACGCCGGCCGGGCAGGTACCGCGCGTTAAAACGGCCCTGCAATGGTCGGATTATGCTGGTACAGCCAAGGTGCGGCTGGGTATAAAGCGTGATCAATATAAAGTTGCGCCGGGATTGTATTGTGTCGGAACTCCGGATTCAAAGGCGCCGGTTCTGGTCACCGCAAACTATAAACTTACATTCGACATTCTGCGGCGGGAACTCAGATCAATCAGCGCCTGGATTCTCGTAATAGACACCCGCGGTATCAATGTCTGGTGTGCCGCCGGTAAAGAGCTGTTTTCAACTGCAGAACTGGTCCGCCGCGTCAAACTTGCGCAAGTCGAAAAACTGGTAACCCACCATCAGCTTATTTTACCACAACTGGCCGCTACAGGAGTTGCGGCGCATCTGGTAAAAAAAGAATGCGGATTCAAGGTAATTTATGGTCCGGTCAAAGCCAAAGATTTACCCAAATTTTTAACGAACGGTCTGAAGTCTGAACCGTCCATGCGTCAGGTCACTTTCAGCACCATGGAACGCGTGATCCTTATTCCCGTCGAACTGGCACATTTACCAAAACCTTCATTGTGGGTTCTTCTAATTGCATTTGCGATTTCAGGTATCGGCAATCAGGTTTTTTCCTTTTCAGCGGCATGGATACGGGGTTTTATGCTGGCGATTGCCTACGGAGCGGGTATATTGTCCGGAGCTATTGCCACACCGCTTCTTTTGCCCTGGATCCCGGGGAGATCCTTTGCAATAAAAGGCGCCATCATTGGAGTCGTGAGCGCAGCCGGAATTGTGGCGCTCTTTCGAAGCGATTTACAGCTTTTGGGGGCCTTGGCGCTGATGCTGTGCACCACAGCAATCAGTTCTTACTTGGCGATGAATTTTACCGGCTCCACTCCCTTTACTTCACCTTCGGGAGTTGAAAAAGAAATGCGCAAAGCCATACCGCTGCAAGCGGTAACGCTATTGTTGGCCCTGATCGCCTGGGTCGGATCGGCATTTGCAGGATAGGATTTTTAAATGGAAAATATTAGATACCTTACCGGTGTGACGACCTTAAAACTGAACGAGCAAGACTGTGTGGGTTGCGGCATGTGCGAAATCGTATGCCCACATGGCGTCTTTTTCCTTCAACATAAAAAAGCCCGGATTCACGATCTGGACGGCTGCATGGAGTGCGGCGCCTGTGCCAAAAATTGCCCAACCGAAGCCATTGGTGTGTCCCCTGGAGTTGGATGTGCGGCCTATATTATTCAGACCTGGATCAAAGGCAAGAATGCTGCGAGCTGTGGTGGTGCGGAATGCTGTTAAAAGCCCGGCAAACCATCAGGAAAAACCAAATTCCTGTTATTCAGATAGGCGATCCCAGAAGGCTTTGGCCTGGGCCTGTCGGCGGTCCTCGCCGGATTCTAAGGCATTACCGGTCGTAGGCGGAATTCCCCGCAAGCGTGCAATGCGTTCCTCCAGCGGCGGGTGGGTCGAAAACAAGCTCATTAAGCTCCTTCCTGAAAGCGGATTCACGATAAACATATGCGCTGTGGATGGATTGGCATCCATGGGCAACCTTTTTGAATAGCGACCCAGCTTATCAAGCGCCCGGGCCAATCCTTCCGGACTTTTTGCAAACCGTGCACCAGTCGAATCAGCCAAATACTCTCGCGAGCGCGATATGGCCATTTGAATAATCATCGCAGCAACCGGTGCCAATAACGACATAACGATCAAACCAATCGCACCGCCCCGGCCTTCATCATCATTTCCGCCACCGCCGCCGAAAATCGCCGTCCAACGTGCCATACTCGCTAAGACCATAATGGCACCTGCCATTGTTGCCGCTATACTGCCAATTAAAATATCGCGGTTTTTCACATGGGCCAATTCATGCGCCAGCACACCCCTCACCTCATCTCGATCCATTATCTTAAGCAAACCTTGTGTAACCGCCACCACTGCATGTTCCGGATTGCGCCCGGTGGCAAAGGCATTCGGCGCATCTTTGGGAATAATAAATACTCTTGGCATCGGAAGCCCGGCATTATTGGAGAGCGCCTGAACCAACTCATAGAGCTCCGGAGCTTGCTGTGCACTGACTTCCTGTGCGCTGTACATTTTTAGGACGATCTTGTCCGAATACCAGTAGCTGAAAAAATTCAGGCCCGCCGCAATCAAAAGCGCAATGATCATCCCTTGTCGACCGCCAAAGAGGTGACCGATCCAAATAATGATAGCGGTCATCACGGCCAGTAATATGGTGGTTCTTATCTGATTGCCCATCGCAATTGGCTCCTTTCAAATGCTTGATGTTAACGTATGGACGCCTTTTTCACGACCCAGAAAAAATCAACACAGGCAGCGCAAATAATAACCCGTGCAACGCCTAGAATATATATCCCCGGCTCCAAAATGCAAGTGATCTTATACAACACCGGGTCCAAATTTTGACTCGTACACAGGCATAGACACTATATTTGGCAGCCCTTAAAAATTGACATCCTCAGCACTTAACTTTATGCTTTACCGTCTGATTTATCGCACTATAATTAACTTTATTCTTAGTAGTCAATCACCAATAACTAAATGAAATTCAAAAAAATAATTTTTCTTTTGCTAAAATAATTGTTGTATGCACTATTTTTATATGTTAACGCTCAGAAAGATTGTACGCTAAGAGGTGCGCGATGTAAATCCATATAAACCGCTAAATAACCAATGACCCGCATTCGGCCGAATACGGCTCTGTTAGAAAATGCGCAATAACCGGAGCCTGACGGCGCTTCAATCGCGAACCCGTTTTGCAATCAGGATGGAAAAATGGAAACCGCGAAAAAAAACCTGAAACTCATCGAAGCCCGCACTGAAGCCGGCGATTCTCAAAAGACCCAATCGCAAAATCAAACAGATGCCGAATCGCAAATCAACATTGCCGAAAAAAATGACATTTACGCGGTTTCCCGCAGAATTACAAAAGACGGGAGGCGGGAAGAAGGAAAACCGGTCAGCAAAAATCAGCTGATCAATAAACTTAACTTCATCAACTTTCAAGATAGCACCCTCCTGATCAATCTTAAACACCGTAATTACCATACCCCCCTGACCCTACTCGCCAGCCCACAACCATGCCTGGGCGATGCGCTGGATTGTTTCTGGGAAAAATCAGAGAAAGATTTGCAGATCCTTGATTTTTATGAATTTCAAAATATTCTAATTCCAGACGGTCAGAACCTCATCAGCGCGGAACCCCAATTCATCCGCATGGATAAAAAAGTCATCCGGCTGCTTTTACCGGATAATGGCTTTGAGGTCAGTTCGCGGGCGGTAATGCGACATGCCTGCAAGGACATAACGGCTCAATTAATTCAAAACAGCACTGTATTTTCCGGCACACTGGAGGATTTTAACGCCTGTTCACTCAAAATTGAACTGAAGGCCGCACCGCCTCAAACTTTTGAATGGATTAATTCGGAATCTTCAGTCAATCTAATCTTATCGGACCATAAGGAAACGTATTATTCCGGTGAATGCAAAATTATTCGGCAAACCGCCGGCAGGAATACCCGCGTATATATCCTAAAGCCATTGGTTTATGAAATCCAGCGCTTTAAGCATAAAGAGTTTCGCAGTCAAAGGTATCATTTAACGCCTTCTCCTGATGTTCTCCTCAGACATCCATTTACCCACAAGATGATTGACCTCAAAGTCGTCGATTTATCGGGATCGGGATTTGCAGTAGAAGAAAATCAAAAAAATTCTGTGCTATTGCCGGGAATGATTCTGCCTGAACTGGAGTTGAACTTTGCCAACAGTTTTAATATCAAATGCCGCGCTCAAGTCGTTTATCGAAAAAACATTGAAACCGAAAGAGAGGGAAATTGGGTAAAATGCGGAATCGCCCTGCTCGATATCAACATTCAAGACCATGCAAAGCTGATATCCATCCTGCATCAGACCAAAAACAGGAATTCGTATTTTTGTAACCGTGTGGACCTTGATGAGCTCTGGAATTTTTTCTTTGAAACCGGGTTCATCTATCCGAATAAGTATGAACACATTCAAAAAAACAAACATCAGATCAAGGCGATTTATGAAAAACTTTACAATAATGACTCCAACATTGCCCGGCATTTTATCTACCAGGACAACGGCCGAATTATGGGACATATGGCCATGCTTCGCTATTTCAAGAAAACCTGGTTAATCCATCACCACGCGGCTCGCAAATCAGCTCTCAACAAAGCAGGCCTGATCGTTCTGGATCAAATTGGCCGGATGGGCAACAATTCCCACCGGCTCGATTCGCTCCACATGGATTATTTGATGTGCTATTATCGCCCTGAAAATAAATTTCCGAGTCGCGTCTTTGGGGGAGCAGCCAATTCGATTCATGATCCTAAAGGATGCTCGATCGACACCTTCGCTTATTATCGTCATCAGCGGGATGTAAACCGGGTGGCGAATTTACCAGCATCCTGGCAGCTCACAGGTGCTTCTGAGATCGACCTTTTAGAGTTGGAGAATTTTTACCAGCATGTTTCCGGCGGGCTGATGCTGGATGTAACAGATCTAAGACCGAACTGTCTTAGCATTGATAAGCTTTCTGAAGAGTACGAGCGTTTGGGGTTGAAACGCAAACGTCAGCTTTTCGCTTTACGGCAGGAGGATCAGCTAAAGGGTGTTGTCATTGTTAATCTAACCGATATAGGCCTTAATCTTTCCGACCTAACCAATTGTATCAAGATTTTTGTAATCGACAAAAATGCGCTTTCAACCGACATTTTAAACACAACGTTGGATATATTGGCCACACAATTTCAAAGAGCAGACATGCCTGCTCTTCTATATCCTGCTGCGTATGCCGATGAACAAGCCATTTCATATGACAAGCGCTATAATTTGTGGGCATTCAGTCTTCAGTTCTCAGATCAGTACTTCAAATATATCAATCGTCTTCTACGATTTATTTCGTGACCAAATCCAAATTCAACTGGCTTTACGGTACCGGTTTAAGCCCTCTGCATGAGATGAGTGGCGCATAGGTAAATCTTCTGAAGTCGGTAAAAAAATCAATAAATTCCTTAAAAAAGCCGTCAAACCCATCTTCATAATCTTCAAACTGAATTCCAGAATGCCTTCCAACCATTTCCGCTTTCTTGGTAAAGTTGAAATTATCGACGTCTTTTAGTTCGCCGAAAATTAAGTTATGCGGCATAACATTTACGTCGATGTCTTGATAGCCCATATCATATAGGTATGAATACAATTTAATTCCCGCATACGGATCGAAATTAAAATCATTTTGCACAATATCCATTATGATTTTTAAATACTTTTCAAGTCGATCGGAGTGACCGAAATACCGCAGGCAGTTGCAGTCCAGATCAATCAGGCATAGAATTCCGCCGGGTTTAAGGATCTTAACAATATTTTTGACGATATCGAAACTTTCGACACGATAGTATTCGAGAACAAAACGCACCCAGATAAAATCGAACATTCCAAGATCATTTAGCGGTTTGCGGATATCGGTGCATACATACTCAACTCTCTCATGGCTATAATGGTCTTCAGCAAACTGAATTCGCTGCGGCGATAGATCTACTCCAACCGCCGACCCATCCGGTCCGACAAGATTGTTCAAGTGAAAGGTTGTTTTTCCTGATCCACATCCTAGATCCGCAACGCGCATCCCCGGTTGAATACCCGCCCAAAGCGCTTGTTTTTTAACAGCTATCGGATCCGTTTTTATATCAAGACGAACAGATTCATCATCGCTTTCCATTAAATATCTGTTTTGATTCATAATTAAAGTTCCTCAGTTTGTAATCAGATCAAGTGCAATTCATCAAATTCAGGTTATCCAAAAACCGGTTTCACGGGGATGTTATTTTGAGTATAAATGCTGAAAAAGTCAACAGGCACTGTCTTTAGTCAGAAGATAATATTTTTTATCGAAAAATCGAATCCCGGCATAAACCATCTTAAATTTTCAAGCAAATCAAACGTCGGGTCGGATAATTTAGTTGCGACCGAAGCACGCAGTTGTTAATCTAGTAAATATGTGCCACTGGCAATAGCCGACACCATTTTTCACAAGGAGCGACTGAATGACAGATGACGGCAAAAAAGCAGATCCTGAAGTCGAATTTGCCACACTATTGGACGCTTACAGTCCCTCTGCAAAAACCGATATGCAGGTGGGCGACAAGGTTCGGGGAAAAATCATTTCCATCAGCAATGACACCATCTTTTTGGATATTGGCACTAAAATTGACGGCGTCGTTGAAACAGCGGAAATGCTGGATAAAAATAAACAGCTGCCTCACCAAGAGGGCGATACCGTCGAATTATACATCATCGAACTTAGGGAAGATGAAATCAGACTTTCAAAAGCCCTTTCGGGTGTCGGCAGTTTTGAACTGCTCAAGGAGGCCTGCGAAAAGGAAGTCCCTGTAGAGGGCAGAGTCGTAGAAACATGTAAAGGCGGACTGCGCGTTGAGGTTATGGGTAGAAAGGCGTTTTGCCCGGCAAGTCAGATCGATATAAATTTCGTTGAAGCCCTGGAGGACTATGTAGACCAGACCCATCAATTTTTAATCAAGCAGGTCGACGCACGCGATAAAAATGTGATCATCTCACGGCGCGCTCTGTTGAGCAGGGAGCTGGAAAAGTCTCAAGCGCAATTCTATAAAAGGTTGCAGATCGGAGACGTGTTGGATGGGCGCATCACAAAGCGGATGCCTTATGGTGTTTTTGTTGAATTGCACCCCGGAATAGATGGTTTAGTGCATGTATCCGAACTGAGCTGGTCCCGGGTAGAGGATCCGCAAACTTTCGGTCGAATGGGTGAACCGGTGCGGATTAAGGTGATCGATATTGAAAAGGCCGACGTTTCGGATCGAGTCAAAATTTCGCTTTCCATCAAGCAGGTGACAGCTGATCCATGGCTAAGTGCCAATGACCGATTTAAGGTCGGCGATAAAGTCAACGGTAGAGTCACGCGGTGTACAAAATTCGGTGCGTTTGTAGAGATCGCTGATGGAATTGAAGGATTGGTCCATATCAGTGAAATGAGTTATCAAAAACGAATCTTGAAACCGGAAGAAATTGTAACGCCCGGCGAAAGTGTTTTTGCTCTGATAAAGGACCTGGATATTGCAAACCGAAGGATTGCGTTAAGCATTCGAGACGCCGAAGGAGATCCCTGGAACGAGGTGCCCCAAAAATATAAGGCGGGCCAGGCCGTCGAAGGCGTCATCGAAAAGAAGGAAAAATTTGGTTATTTTATCACTCTTTCTCCGGGTGTCAGCGGCCTGCTTCCAAAATCCAAGATCAGCCAGTCACCTCAATCAACGATCATCGAAAAATTAAAAGAGGGCAATTCCATTCCAGTCTTGATCGAAGAGATTTTGATAAGGGACAGAAAAATAACCCTGGCGCCCGGAGCCTCAGAAGATGAACAGGATTGGCAACAGTTTACGACGAAAGATCAATCATCAATGGGATCATTGGGCGAAAAATTACAGCGCGCTTTGGCATCGACAAGCAAAACGAAAGAATAGAACCACACAACCATCCGCCTCCATTGATTCTTTCATCTGACCTCTTTCCATTGGAAGATCAACGTATCCCGTAAACGTTAGCGAAGAGTCGTTGTCGAATAAAGTGTCCATGTTAAATACCCCACTGCTATGGGATTTCGCCCCATGGATCGCAAGATCAAAATTAGCAAATCCAGATGTTGTATCAAAATTGAACATTATTCCATGGGGTTACCTGATATATCGAATATTGCTGTAGAGCGGCACAAAAAGTGAATCGTATGATTATAAGGATAGTGCGAATCGTAACCGGTGATGCGGCCGAAGTTTGCGGTGGACATCAATTTCATCTACATTGCTGCTATGCTTGACACCGAATATTAAGGTGAATAGCTTAGATTGATTTTGCAATTACTTGTAAAAAAGGAGGTAAATGATGAATAAAGCCATCAAGTGGGGATTAATTATTTGTGCCAGCCTCGTGGTGCTTGTCATCGCCGTATTGTTGATTGCTCCGGCGTTCATTGACATACGCGACTACAAGCCACAACTGGAGAAAAAAGTAGCTGAAGCCACTGGTCGTCCCTTTTCTGTTGGCGACGACCTGAGCCTGTCCCTTTTCCCATGGGCCGGTATTTCCTTTTCTGACCTGCGGTTAGGAAATACGCCCGCGTTTACGGAAAAAGAGCTTGTCACGGTCAAGTCATTTGAAGTCAGAGTCAAACTGTTACCCCTCATTTCCAAAGATATTCAAGTCAAGCGATTTATCCTAAACGAACCGAACGTTACCTTGGTGAAAAACAAAAACGGGCAGGTGAACTGGGCCCAGCCGGCTGGTGCCAACGAAAAATCAACGGCTGAAAAGTCAGCCAAAGGCGCTAAATCACCTGCAGCAGATGCCGGACTGCCGATAAAGGACTTAACCGTTGGAGAGTTCTCAATCAAGAATGGATCGGTTGTTTGGATCGATCACACCGCCGACACCCGCAAAGAAATCACAGCGGTCAACTTCAAATTACAAGACGTTTCCCTGGAGCGTCCGGTCAAACTTTCATTTTCGGCACTGCTGGACGATCAGCCGCTGTCCGTTGACGGAACCGTCGGACCGGTCGGCAAAGATTTTAAGCAGGCAACGATTCCATTGGACCTGGATGTACAAGCCCTCAAGCAGCTGATTCTGCAGCTCAAGGGTAACGTAAAAAATCCCGGTTCCAAGCCGGGCATCGATATGGCCGTCGAAATCAAGGAATTTTCCCCACGAAAATTAATGGCAGCATTAGACCAGAAGTTTCCCGTCGCCACTTCCGATCCCAAGGCGTTGGACCGTGTGGCGCTCAAAGCAAATCTCAAAGGGGATGCATCGAAATTCGCCGTGACGAATGGAATACTGAACCTGGACGAATCGACGTTAAAATTTACGCTCAACGCCTCTGATTTTTCACGGCCCAATCTGGCATTTGATTTAACGCTGGACCGCATTGATGTGGACCGTTATTTACCCCCCAAATCAGAGCAGGAAGCAGCGTCGGAAAAACCGGCCGAAAAGAAAGCCGCCGATTACGAACCCCTGCGAAAAATGATGTTAGACGGCCGGATCCAAATTGGACAGCTCGTGGCCAATAAAGCCAAAATCGAAGATCTGCTTCTGCAAATCAAAGCCAAAAACGGAATATTCAATCTTGATCCCTTGAAATTAAAGATGTACCAGGGGAAGGTTTCCGGCATTGGAAATTTTAATCTGCAGACCAATACGCCCAAAAGCCGTCTAAACCTTAAGGTTGAAAATATCCAGGCCGGACCGTTGCTTAAAGATGTTTTAGAAAAAGACATCATAGAGGGCGTCACCAATGCCCAGCTCGAACTGGACATGGCCGGTGATAACGCCGCCATGATAAAGAAAACCTTAAACGGCAACGGGCAAATTCGGTTCAATGATGGTGCCATTATCGGGATTGACCTGGCCGGAATGGTCCGCAATGTAAAGACTGCCTTTGGTTTGGAGCAGAAGCCTGCTCAACGACCGCGAACCGATTTTGCAGAATTAAATGCGCCTTTCAGTATCAAGCAGGGACTTGTTCATACTCCCCAAACGAGCCTGAAATCGCCGCTTATTCGTGTAATTGCGGCCGGAGATGCCCATCTGGTTAAAGAAACGTTGGATTTTCGTGTAGAACCGAAAGTGGTCGCGACGATCAAAGGCCAGGGGGATACGGAACAGCGTTCGGGACTGATGGTGCCGGTCCTGGTTTCGGGCACATTTTCCAAACCTCGATTTGCTCCGGACCTTGCCGGAGTGGCTAAAAAACAGCTGGAGGAAAAGATACTGGGCACCGGAAAGGGCGAAAAACTGCTGGACAAAAAAGGGCTTGAAGAAAGTGCGAAAGGTGTTTTGAAAGGCATCCTGGGCCAATAATATTCGGGGCTTCTGGCTTCTGGTCACTGGTTCCTGGCCAGCCTGCGACGAGCTACACTCGGCCTAATCGTTTGGCCGAGCTACATTCGGCCTGAACTCATGTCGGAGGCAGGCCGAGGTCTCATGTCGA
>JASFTL010000062.1:0-11648 GCA_050053555.1 Desulfobacterales bacterium | reverse complement strand
AAACTGGAGAAGAATATGGAACCGTTAGAAATTACACCAGGTGTTTATGACGTTGGCGTTACGGACTGGAATGTCCGGGATTTTCATGGGTATTCAACTGATTTAGGAACAACCTACAATGCCTTTTTAATTATTGATGAAAAAATCGCGCTGCTCGACACCGTAAAAAAAGCCTTTGCGGATCAGCTGCTCGACAACATATCCGCAATTGTCGACCCCAAAAGGATCGACTATGTCATCAGTAACCACACGGAGCTGGACCATTCCGGCGGTCTGGCCCGGGTGATGCATCGTATCGGGGAAGACAAACCGTTGGTTTGTTCCAAAATGGGTCACAAGAATCTGCCCCGTCATTTTTTTCGAAACTGGAATTACCAACCCGTTGAAACCGGCCAGGAGCTGAGTCTGGGTCAGAAAACACTGATTTTTCTGGAAACCCGCATGGTCCATTGGCCTGATAGCATGTTTACGTATTTAAAAGAGGATAAAATCCTTTTTTCAAGCGATGGGTTCGGTCAACATTTTGCAGGCCCCGAGCGCTTTGACGATCAAATCGGCGATGCGATCATGGTCCATGCCAAAAAATATTTCGCTAATATTTTGCTCCTGTATGTCCCGTTAATCAAAAAATACCTCAAGAATATCATCGACTCGGGTATGGAATTTAATATGATCTGCCCTGACCATGGCGTCATCTGGCGCGAGAATCCGGCGAAGATCATTGATGCCTATGCTCAATGGTGCGAACAAATACCTCAAAAAAAAGCCGTGGTCATATACGATACGATGTGGCATAGCACCGAAAAAATGGCTGAAGCCATTGCCGCCGGCATTGGTAAAGAGGGGGTGCCGGCCAAACCCTTGCACCTGCGAAGATGGCATCGCAGTGAGGTAATGACCGAAGTTTTCGATGCCAGAGCAGTCGTCGTGGGGGGACCGACACTGAATAACGGGCTATTTCCATCTCTGGCGGATTTTCTGTCCTATATGAAAGGGCTTAAGCCGCTCAACAAAATCGGCGCTGCCTTTGGCTCCTATGGATGGAGCGGCGAGGCCGTCAAGATAATTACCAAAGAACTCGAATCGATGAAATTTGATATCATCGACCCGGGCCTAAAAATACAGTATGTCCCTGACAAACAGGGCCTCGAAAATTGTTACGCGTATGGCCGCAAAATCGGAAAAGCCGTTAACAAATAAAATGAAAGTTCCGATTGTTGAACTCAGCGAATGTATCGTGTGCGGGGTATGCGTGGAAACATGTCCACAGGTATTTCGCTTAAATGATGCCGGTTATATCGAAGTCATTGAACTCACGGTTTACCCTGAATCTGACGTAAATGATGCCATAAAATATTGTCCCGTAGATTGTATTCATTTGGAAATATAATGTTTTCTGCATTCACCACAAAGAACACGAACCCGCCCGCCTCGCCTGCCTTCGGCCATGAGCTCGGGCCGAATGGAGCGGCCCGCGCCCGCCATGCAAGCAGGGCGAGGCGGGCGGGTCGCAATGGCGGGCGTGGGATGTACAAAGATAAGCCTAAAATTTTTTAACGCTTTGCTTCGCGTTCTTCGTGAGCTTTGTGGTAAAATCTAAATAAGGCAAACACCCCGGAATGTTTTTGATACCATGGGCCGTCATCAAACGAGCAGCCGACAGCTTAAAGAAAATATAAGACAGCTGCTTCTACAGCAAAACATTCAAAGCGGATTGGCGCAAATCAGCGGCCTGCCGGCCAGAAAAGCCATTAACCCGCTTTTTTCATTTTTGTGCAGTCTGGATGAGTTGCTGAAATGGCGGGCGGTGATGGCCATGGGGGAGGTTGTCGACCGGTTAGCCCATAAGGACATGGAGTCTGCCCGGGTCATCATGCGGCGGTATATGTGGCAGCTCAATGATGAATCCGGCGGTATCGGCTGGGGATGTCCGGAAGCCATGGGCGAGATCATGGCTCGCAATGAAAATCTGGCCAGGGAGTTCTGGTGCATTCTGATTTCCTATATGCAGCCCGACGGGAACTACCTTGAACATGAAGTCCTGCAACGAGGTGTTCTCTGGGGGGTGGGACGGCTTGCTCACGCGCGGCCGAAACTTTTAAAAGATTCGGTCAACTACCTCCACCCGTACATGCAGACCAAAGACCCTTATCTGCGTGGACTGGCAGCCTGGGCGTCGCGGCCCCTGTGTAATAAAAACACAGAGAGCTTACTCAAAGCCCTAAAGAAAGACGATGCGAAAATAAAAATTTTCATCAATGGACATTTAAAAAAATGTACGGTCGGTGAGCTGGCAGCTAAATCAATGGTGATATCATATGAAATGGATGCCGGAAGCTGAAGAAGCCATTAAAAAGGTCCCGTTTTTTGTGCGCAAACGGGTGCGTGCACGCGTTGAAAAGGAAGCCGTTGAAGGCGGCAAGCAGGCTGTGTCGCTGGCAGATGTCAAGGCAGCCCAGGCCCGCTACCTGGCCAACATGAGCTCGGAGATCAAAGGATACCAAATTGAGACCTGTTTCGGTCCCAGCGGATGCCCGAACCGTGCCATCATCAGCGATCAGCTGATCGCACAGATTGAAGCGGATGTAAAAAAAGAAGATTTGCTCGGTTTTTTGAAACGAACCGTAAAAGGCGATCTAAAGTTCCACCACGAATTTCGAATCACGCTGGCGGACTGTCCGAATGCATGTTCCCAGCCGCAAATAAAGGACATCGGGATCATCGGTGCCTGTGCACCTGTGGTCACAGGGGCGCCCTGTTCGATGTGTGAGGCCTGCGTTGATGCCTGCAAGGAAGATGCGATTTTACTTGATCCCGAGCAGGAAGTACCTGTCATTGATGATGATCTATGCTTGAAATGCGGCAAATGCATTCCAGCG
Source organism: Desulfobacterales bacterium (assembly GCA_050053555.1). GTDB lineage: Bacteria > Desulfobacterota > Desulfobacteria > Desulfobacterales > JAHEIW01 > JAHEIW01. The sequence goes on along the minus strand of JASFTL010000062.1, from coordinate 8,769 downwards.
TGTCCGACCGGTACTCTGGTGGAAGGAGCAGAAGGTTACCGGGTCCAGCTGGGGGGTAAACTCGGCCGTCACCCCCAACTCGCAAAAGAGCTCCCCGGCATTTATGACGCAAACACGGTCATACAAATTGTCAAAGACTGTCTTCGCTTTTACAAGGATAACAGTAAAAACGGTGAACGCTTCGGGCAAATTCTGACGCCCGCTGATTTTGAAGCATTTGCAACCCGCTATAAAACCGAATCTCGGTAGGTATCGTTTGCTGCAAGAGATGGCCCAACAGACAGGAACCTATTTTTTGCTGGTGAACCGTTCGATTACCCCCAACAATTCGTTCACATGATCGTCACTATTTTCATCGTGGATCAACGCATCTCGAATACAGCCCTGGATGTGATCCTTAAGAATAATCGACGCGACGCTTTGAGTGGCCGCAACGACCGCTGAAAGTTGGTTGAGTACATCCACGCAATACTTGTCGGACTCAACCATTCGCTGAATCCCTTTCAGCTGCCCTTCCAATTTCCTCAGGCGTACCCGTATTTCCTTTTTGTCCTTTAAATATGACGGCATTGTTCTTTCTCCATAATAACAGATGCCTATAGGGGGTATAATTAGCTTTTTATAAACATTATTATAAAAGTTGTCAATTCATTTGAAAATAGTACTTGACATTAAAAGTTAGCATATATAGGTTTAATTGATATACCCCATAGGGGTAGTGGGTATATTTTAAAAGCACGGCTGTTATTCACGCTGGCCTAAACCTGGCAACGAAAAAAGCAATATGATGAAGCAGACCTCATATAGAATGAGGCTACAATGACAATGGTAAACATTAAAGGCGTAATGACGACTGATCTGGCTATTATTGACCGCGATTGAATAACAGCTATTTGACATAACCTGATTGTGTCTAACTATTATGACAATCCAAAACAATACCAATTAAAGCATCGCTTTCAAAGCTAAAAAACAGGAGGAAGCTCAAATGGAGAAAAAAAAATTTTCGATCCCCAATATTTCATGTGGCCACTGTGTGAATGCCATCAAAACCGAATTAAACGAACTCGACGGGATCTCAAAGGTGGAAGGAGACATCGAAGGTAAACGGATTGAGGTGGAATGGGAGGCTCCGGCCACCGAAGATGTCATTAAAAATAAGTTAACCGAAATCAATTATCCGGCCGCCTAATCGTAATTAAAACTTAATGATGTGAACGGGAAAAAATGGACCTCAAACCGTATATATTAAGATCGATCCAGGCGGCCATTGCGGCCGGCAATGCCATCAACGAAATATACCGCTCGAAGGATTTCAAGGTTGAATACAAGACCGATAAATCCCCGTTAACCATTGCCGATCAAAGATCCCATGAAATGATAACGGGCGCATTAAAAGAATATGGTATTCCGATTCTGAGCGAAGAAGGCAAAGATACGCCCTTTGCCCAACGCAAAAACTGGGAGCGCTTTTGGATTGTGGATCCGTTAGACGGCACCAAAGAATTTATTAAGCGCAATGGTGAATTTACGGTTAACATCGCTTTGATTGAAAACAGCATCCCGGTTCTTGGCATTATCTTTGTTCCGGACAGAAACACTCTCTATTTCGCAGGGCAACATTTGGGTGCCTATAAGCTGGAAAACGGACCTATCGGCGAATGGCTGGAATCCCGGCTAGATTCAAAGCAAAAAACCAGCGCTTTACTTGCTCAAATCATTGGTCAATCAAAACGACTGCCCATTATTCGTCCACAGCGTACATCGCTGACAATTGTTGGGAGTCGCTCGCATCAAAATGCACAACTCGAAGCCTTTGTAAAGGATAAACGCAAAGCGTTCGGCGATGTTGAGTTCATCTCGGCGGGCAGTTCATTGAAGATCTGTCTGGTTGCAGAAGGCAGAGCAGATATATATCCCCGCTTGGGCCCAACCATGGAGTGGGATACGGCCGCCGGGCAGGCCATTGCCGAAAATGCCGGCGCCAGTGTCTGCCAATACGAAACCCAGATACCGCTGACCTATAATAAAAAAGATCTACACAATCCCTGGTTTATTGTTCAAAGGAAATCCGAAGATGTCCGATGACAAAATCACATTGCCGCTAACAGGTATGACGTGTGCCAACTGTGCCATGAACATTGAGCGCACGGTTAAAAAGCTAAATGGCATTTCCGACGCACGGGTCAACTTTGCCGCCGAACAGGCCTCCATTTCATTTGACCCCACTCAGCTGCAGGTCAAAGATGTGGTCGCAAGAATCAAGGATTCGGGTTATTCGGTTCCCACCAAAAAAGTGGAGTTGGCGGTTACGGGTATGACCTGTGCGAACTGTGCGGCCAATATTGAAAGAGCCTTAAATAAGAAGGTTTCCGGTCTTGTCAACACGGCCGTAAATTTTGCCAGCGAGCGTGCGGCTATAGAATATATTCCAGGAGTTGCCTCCCTGCAAGATATGACTGCGGCCATTGACGCTGCCGGTTACGGTGTGATTTCGCCTGAAGAAATTTCAGAACAAGAAGATGCCGAACAAATGGCCCGTCAGGCTGAAATTCGGGATCAAACCCGCAAATTTGTCGTTGGCGTCATCTTTGCCCTTCCGCTGTTTCTACTCAGCATGGCCAGGGATTTTAACCTCAGCGGTCCCTGGAGTCATGCAGTCTGGGTCAATTGGTTTTTCTGGGCCCTGGCCACACCGGTTCAGTTTTATACGGGCTGGGATTATTATGTGAATGGATACAAAAGCCTCAAGAATAAAAGCGCCAACATGGATGTTCTGGTTGCCATGGGTTCTTCGGTGGCCTATTTTTATTCGCTGTCCTTGCTCATTTTTCCAATGCTAGGCCAACACGTCTATTTTGAAACCTCGGCTGTCATCATTACCCTGATCAAACTGGGGAAAATGCTGGAGTCCAGAACCAAAGGACGTACCGGCGGGGCCATTCGTAAACTGATCGGGCTGCGACCTAAAACGGCCACCATTATTGAACGTCATACTGAAAAGGAGATCCCTATCACGCAAGTTCAGCTGGAAGATACCGTTGTGGTGCGTCCGGGTGAACGCATCCCGGTTGACGGGATCGTCATTGAAGGCACATCCTCTGTGGACGAATCCATGCTTAGCGGTGAACCGCTGCCGGTTGACAAGCATCCCGGCGATAAAGTGGTTGGCGGCACGATCAATGGTGAGGGCCTTTTAAAATTTAAGGCCGCAGCGGTGGGCAAAGATACCGTTTTGGCTCAGATCATCCGACTGGTCCAAGAAGCCCAAGGCAGCAAAGCACCCATCCAGGCCCTGGCCGATAAAGTTGCCGCCGTATTTGTACCAGCTATCATCGCATTGGCGATTGTTGTGTTTTTTATTTGGTGGAGCATTGCCGGAGAATTTGTTCCCGCCATGATCCGAATGGTAGCGGTGCTGGTGATTGCCTGTCCGTGTGCACTGGGGCTGGCGACTCCAACTGCTATCATGGCCGGCACCGGAAAAGGTGCTGAGAGGGGCATTTTGTTTAAAAACAGCGAAGCCCTTGAGATGGCAACCAAACTCGATACTATTGTCCTGGATAAAACCGGTACCATCACTATCGGTAAGCCCGCCGTGGCGGACATTATACCCATTGAACCGGAATGCAAGACCGCCGAAGATCTATTGAAACTGGCGGCTTCAGTTGAAAAAGGTTCGGAACATCCTTTGGGCAAAGCCATCGTCAGGCATGCCGAATCCGAAGAGATACCGCTCCTGCCGCCAGATGAATTTAAAGCATCCGGCGGACAGGGGGTTCAAGCGCGGGTCAACGGTGGACTGGTAACGGTGGGAAAACCAGATTGGTTTAAGGAATTAAACATACCCATTGATCCGGCAGCTGACCAAATCCGACAGTTGCAGTCCCAAGGCAAAACCGTGATGGTGGTTTCTCGCGAAAACCGGTTATGCGGCTTGATTGCCGTGTCCGATGAGCTCAAGCCCGACTCAACCAAGGCGATACGAGAGCTGCAGCATCAGCGGCTTAAGGTCGTGATGCTCACCGGTGATAACCGGGAGACCGCTCAGACCATTGGCAACCAGGTCCATATCGATGATATCTTTTCAGAAGTCAAACCGGAAGAAAAATCTATCAAGGTTAAAGAATTACAGGAAAAAGGCGAGCGGGTTGGCATGGTGGGTGATGGCATCAATGACGCCCCGGCCCTGGCCCAGGCGGATGTCGGTCTGGCCATCGGTACTGGCACCGATGTGGCTATTGAAACCGCCGAGGTCATTCTTTCCAGCGGCAGTCTCAGCGGAGTGTCCCGCGCTATCAAATTGAGTCGGGCCACCATGAGAACCATCAAGCAAAATCTATTCTGGGCGTTTGGTTATAACGTGATTTTGATTCCGGTGGCCGCCGGAATCCTGTATCCCTTTGAAACGCTTCCGAATATGTTGCGCCAGCTTCACCCCATTCTGGCCGCCCTGGCCATGGCCTTCAGCAGCGTCTCGGTGGTTACCAATAGCCTGCGCCTGTATAAAACCAAAATCAAATAGTTAGTGCCCTCCAGAAATGGCTCTTTTTCCCAATCTCTGTGTCAGACTCAGATTTTAATCCTCGACATACTTCAAGTATGCCTCCGGTTAAAATCTTCGTCTTCCTTGACCTTGGAAAATATTTATCATTTCTGAACGGCATTAATCTTTTTTTAAAAAAAAGCAATTTTCCTTTATGCTTTTCAGCTTTAAGCCCCGCATTTTGACGAATGAATTTCATCATTTATTAAATATAAAATGTACGCTCCGCTTTTGAAACGGATCGCGCCTTTTGAGCTCCTTAATATATATAGTGGTTGTCAAAAAAACGTTCCGGTTGCGGGGCGTTTTTTTGCGACAACACTTATGCCGCCATCCTTTTTTCGGAACATTATTATGACAAGCGGTATAAATAACTGAGGGGTCGGAGAGTTCTTGCCCTCGATCCATCACGCGGCAAGCTCAGACATATACTGACCCGTAAGGGGCTGTCCGTATGCGGACCCGCAACAAATCTTTCCCGGGCTTCGGCAACGCCCCCAGAATTCTGAGTTCGCCCCATGACAGGCAGCGAGGCTGTGCGCTGCCGCGGGAATCGGTCCTCTGGGGCTGCTCCGGGGTGAATCGAAGCGGATCTGCTGCCGTTGTTTCGTTTCAGGAACCATTGTTGCGGACCGCATGCGGCCGGAGCCCCTGACGCGTCGAAGTCCTATGCGGGTCTATCGACAATAGAGCATAGAAAAACTCCCCGACTCCTCAATCTAGTTGTTTCTGGCAGGTGGGAAAATTTAAAACGGATTTGTGGGTGGGATCTCAGAGAAATTCGACGATCTTCCGCGCCGCGACTTCTGCGCCGTTCAGCATAATTTCCCTGCCGTTGTCTATCTCAGCATTTAACTGCTGCTCCAAGCCCTCTGCCAATGCTTTCCAGTTTAGCTGGCTCTCTTTCAAAGCGTAAATTAAGTTGGGTTTCAACTGACTGATTTTACGGACATGTTCTTCCTGTTCCCGGTCGCTCATCCCCCTGATGACAACGACCGATGGAACTTTCGCGGCCATTATATCCGTCAGACTGTTATAGCCGCCAAAAATGATCGCCACCTGTGAGTTTGACAGCGTCGACAAATACTGATCACTCACATTTTCAAGGCTGCAATAGGGAATCGATTCAAGTTGAGTTTTGATGGGATTGGCTTCTGCTTCCATTTTTTTCAGGTCGGTGAATATTTTCCATCTACCATAGCGCTCACCCAGTTCATTGAGGGCTTTAGACAGGTTTTTTAAGAATATCAGCGAGGCGTCACTCAGCCAAGGAACAGCAATGGTGCCAGCATAACTTTCGGAACGAAACGGCGCCCAGTGCTTCATCTCCAAGAATCGCGATACATAACCCGTCACGATGGGATCTGTAAAAAAATACTGCCCAAGCGTATCGGGGATTTGGTTCCCCATGACGTTTTTATCGCCATACCACAACAGAGCGCGATAGTGCGCCTGGAAATCATTCTTTGACAGCTCTGACCAAAAATCCTCGACTTCTCCCACCACAGAACGGATACCCAAGATCCAAGCGGTATCCGCTCCCTTGGTTAATTTTAGAGAAGGTCGTAATTCTTCCCGTTTCCCCGGAGGATCATGATCAACCAACACACAGCGTGGTTTAAAGTTTGATATGATTGATTCGATGAGGTTGGCTCTCGCCGGCCCCAGATAACAGTTTTTAATGTTCGTATTCCCCAATCGGCCTTTTGATTTTCCAGCGATGATCTGAGTCTCGTATGAAGGCAGTTTCATCCAATCCAATGGACAGGGACCAATCAGTGTGGCTGTTTGTTTCAACCCGGATAGGAAAAGGACTTTTAGTTCGGGAAATAGTCTCCTCAATGCCATACCAATCGTTACACCACGGCTAACATGTCCCAGCCCACGGCCATCGTGCGAATATATGAGAACATCCAGTCTGGATTTATCTATGGTGGGGGTAGACGGCATCAACAAAATCTCCCTATGAACTCAAAGCCTCTCAACCGCAACGTGACCATTTTGCTGGCCAAGATCTCGTTAAAAAATACAGAACCACTTTTAAGCATACAGCTCTGGCAAGTCTAAAGATATCATCATTATTCCTATTCAAGTCAAGTAAATCTCCGTTTTAATCCTGGCAACATCATCTTCTGACAGCCCTTATCAACGTTTTGGTCCTTGTGTTCGATATTACTTTTTTGGCGCAAGAAATGAGTCCGCCTGCGGCGGATTGCCAGGTCGGCGAAATCCAGGGATTGAGTGGAGGCGTTTATTAAAATTCAAATTTTGTTTCCGGGCGAGAGATTTTTTTGATGAATCCCGCCATCCGGCGGGATCTCACATCTATTTTTGTGAAAATTAAGGGGTTCGTCAAACCGCACAAGGAGAACGCAGCTTACCGAAAAAATACCCGTTCAGAAATCGAAATTTTTGTAACCGATCGGGAGCACCTGGTTCATTACAGGAAAATTGTTCGCAGCTGTATAAATCCAGAAATAAACACTATTCAAAAAGATCGGATGCGCGAATCGTTTATTTGGTGGTGTTCCATGGTTTTCTTGCTCGCCAAACTGTCTTGGTCGCTTTTTAAAAAACAGTGGACAAATGCCCGCTGAGATCTTATTAATTACGAGGAGTATGATTATGAAAGACATTATCATTATGTTAGCCATTGCGGGTGTATGGATTCTCCTGCAGGCCTATATTCTGCCTAAATTAGGCATATCGACCTGACTGAAAGATTCTTGTCAGGTGACAAGCAAACATGACAGCACCCACGCGAGCAAACCGCAAAGAGATAAAAGATAAAGATTTTGAGCTCATTCGGGCCATCAATGCAGGCCAATTCGACCGGTTTCCGGATCTTGTGAAACGGTACGAGCAAAAGCTGTATAATTTCAGCCTCAGAATGTGCGGCAATGCGGCCGATGCCGAAGATACGGTTCAAGAAACTTTTCTTAATGTATTCAGATATTTAAAAGATTTCCGGTACGAGACAAAATTCAAGAACTGGCTTTACCGTGTGGCAGCCAGCACCTGCATCAAAAAACGGCGAAAATCAAAATTCGCACCGGAACGAGAACTCTCCCTGGATGAGTTTTACCCCCAGGATGAAGCCGAGGGTCCCCATCAAGTCCCGAATTGGGCGCGGATGCCCCTGGACAAGCTTTTAAACAATGAGCTTTTAGACAAGATCAACGAGGCCATTTTTACGCTTCCTGAAAAGTATCGACTGGTGATTGTATTAAGGGATATCGAAGGATTCAGCACGGCCGAAACCGCCCAGATCTTGAATTTATCGGATGTGAATGTGAAAGTCAGATTACACCGGGCACGCTTATTTTTAAGAGACAAGTTGAGAGGCTATTTTGAAAATGAATAAAGATTCGCACGATCACAAACACTGCCTGGAGCTGTTTGAAAAACTTTCCGAGTATCTGGATAACGAGTTGGATGAAGTGACCTGCATAGACATCGAAAAACACGTAAAAGAGTGTGTTCCCTGTTTTGTGTGCCTTCAAACCCTGAGACGGACCATCGATTTATGCAAGCAAACCGGAAACAGGCCGGTACCCAAAGACTTTTCAAAAAAACTAAAAAAGATTATTCAGAATATGCCCAAAACCCCTCCTTTATAAAAAAGCCATTCATTTCTGACCGTTAAGACACATTTTTTAACTCGCTTGTTCTAATATTTAGAGCGTTCAGGTAGACTTTGTTTGATGCGAGGATAAGAGTTTCTGTTCTCTTTTCTTTAAATCTTCAAGACATGAGGATATATAGCTGGCGCAGAGCTTGGCCGTATCACCGTTTTCACAATAGCGCCGGAATCCTTTCAGCCATTCTTTGCCGCCCCGGGGGCAAATTTCCAAAAACTCTACAAAATTAATCAAGCGATCAATAATGTTTTTTGAGATGGCGTGCTCCACCTTGCAGGCGGCTTCTTCGGCTTCGCCGGCATCAATTAAAAGGACTTTCGTAAAAAAATCTTTTAAGGCTGCATGCCTCCTGACGATTTCTTCAGCCAGCCTTTTGCCTTCAGGGGTTAAGGTAATGATATCGTAAGGCACATAGTTCACCAGCCCTTTTTCGGAAAGTGACCGCAGCGCTCCGGTTACAGATGATTTGTTCACTTTAACCCAGTCGGCGATATCTTTGGCCCTAGCAGCCTGTTTTTTTTGTGAGATGTGAAAGATGGCCTCAAGGTAATCTTCCATATTGGAACTTAGCAGTTCAATGCA
>JASFTL010000061.1:0-11829 GCA_050053555.1 Desulfobacterales bacterium | reverse complement strand
GCCGTTACCGGGAGCAGCGCAACATCGGCATGAAAATCAAGCGCGATCAAATACTGGCAACCGGGGCCAAACTGGTGATTGCTCCCTGCCATAATTGCTGGGATGCCATCCGGGATCTGGAAGAAATCTATAAAATCGGCATCCGCTGGTCCTTTTTAAAGCCTCTTTTGATTAACATGCTGGAGGTTCCGGAACATCTTAAACCACCCGAGGATCCGGAAGAATAGATCTGCACCCGTAATTCTTAAATCACAAATATCAAATGGTTTGACAAGCTCACCGCCCTGAGCCAAGTCGAAGGGCAAATCCCCAATAGGCTTATTCGCTCAAAGGAGATATTCTCTGATCAATTCGGTTTCGCAGGTCCCAAATATCTTGACACCTTTCATATGGACTGGTATTTAAACTCTTTTGATTAATTCCCATCCGGAAATGGCCCTTTTTCCGCTGAGCTGCGTTCTCCGCTAGAAAATACGCATAGTGCATGGCGCACAGGGCAAAGCGTTTTGATTTAAATGACGGGAATTTAATTTGCCCGCTCTGCGCTATGCGCTTAGCCCGTTGCGATTTGGTATGCCTCGTCGTAAACCACTTGGCGCGCCATAGCTTTAGCGACGGCGGGGCTTGCCGCTCAAAATCTTTTACATTTTGCAGATGAGCTCTAATTAGCTGGCTCGAAACTTCACGGTTATATAGGAGCATTTTTTAATGGTTGATTTTTCCTACCAGGAAATGTTTCCCCTGGAAGATGATCCAACCGAATATCGGCTGCTCACGGCGGATCATATAACCCCGGTCGTTGTCGATAAGACGCAGATTTTACAGGTGGCACCGCAAGGCTTAACGCTTCTGGCCGAACAGGCTTTTCGCGATGTATCGCATTTTTTGCGTGCGTCGCATCTGAAGCAACTGGCCGCCATACTTGATGATGCAGAGAGCTCTGCCAATGATAAGACCGTTGCATTGGAGCTCTTAAAAAATGCCGTGATCGCCGCCGAAGGTCAATTTCCCATGTGCCAAGACACAGGCACTGCCGTTGTTATCGGTAAAAAGGGGCAAAGGGTATGGACCGGTTACTCAGATGAGGAGGCGCTGTCAAAAGGCATTTTTAAGGCATATACGAAAGGTAACCTGCGTTATTCTCAGAATGCGCCCCTGACCGTATATGCGGAAAGAAATACGGGCTGCAATCTACCGGCTCAGTTCGAACTTTACGCGGTGCAGGGCGATGAATACCATTTTTTGTTTTTGGCTAAAGGCGGCGGATCTGCTAACAAGACTTATCTTTTTCAGGAGACCAAAGCCGTACTGACACCGCAGCGGCTTTTAGATTTTATGAAAGACAAGATGAAGTCGCTCGGTACGGCTGCCTGTCCGCCCTATCATCTGGCCTTTGTTATTGGAGGGACCTCTGCCGAACTCAACTTGAAAACCGTGAAAATGGCCACTGCCAGGTATCTGGACGGTCTGCCGACAGCAGGCAGTGAATCGGGACATGCGTTTCGGGACCCCGGACTGGAAGCTCAGGTGCTTAAAATGTCCCAAGAACTAAACATCGGTGCCCAATTTGGCGGAAAATATTTCTGTCTGGACGTCCGGGTGATCCGCCTGCCGCGTCACGGCGCATCCTGTCCCATCGGGGTGGGAGTTAGCTGCAGTGCAGATCGCAATATCAAAGCCAAGATCACTGCAAAGGGGATTTTTTTGGAACAGCTGGAAACAAATCCGGCCGACTATTTGCCGCAGGTCGATGTCGCAGATACCGAAGCGGTGAACATCGATTTAAATCAACCCATGGATCGGATTCTGGCGCAGCTGAGACCGCATCCGGTCGGGACACCCTTGCGGCTGACCGGGAAAATTGTGGTCGCCAGAGATATTGCCCATGCCAAGATAAAAGAACGTTTGGATGGGGGTGAAGCGCTGCCGGATTATTTCAAAAACTACATCATCTATTACGCCGGTCCGGCCAAGACGCCCCCGGGCTATGCCTCGGGCGCTTTCGGACCGACGACCGCCGGCCGCATGGACCCCTATGTGCCCATCTTTCAAGCACAGGGGGGCTCGATGATCATGCTGGCCAAAGGCAATCGATCACGGGCGGTGACCGAATCCTGTCAAAAATATGGCGGATTCTATCTGGGTTCCATCGGCGGACCGGCTGCCAGGCTCGGCAAGGACTGCATTACCAGCGTTGAGACCGTTGAATATGAAGAACTGGGTATGGAAGCTGTTTTTCTGATAACGGTCAAAGACTTTCCGGCCTTTATCATCGTTGATGACAAAGGCAATGATTTTTTCGAGAAACTTTTGAATTAATTGATTGTTTAGCTGATTTTAATAACTATAAATTGGAAACAAGGAGCAGTTTTATGGCAACCAATGAAATGAAAACCATGGATGGGAACACCGCAGCCGCCCATGTGGCCTATGCCATGAGCGATGTGGCAACCCTTTATCCCATAACACCGTCTTCACCCATGGGCGAAATCGCCGATGAATGGGCCGCCGAAGGGCGCAAAAATATTTTCGGCCAATCCATGATTGTCCGCCAACTGCAATCCGAAGCCGGAGCTGCCGCTTCCGTGCACGGCTCACTGGCGGCCGGTGCGTTGACCACCACTTTTACCGCCTCTCAGGGACTGCTTTTGATGATCCCTAATATGTATAAAATGTCCGGGGAACTTCTACCGGGGGTCCTGCATGTTTCCGCGCGGGCCATCGCTGCGCATGCGCTATCAATTTTTGGCGATCATCAGGATGTGATGGCCGTGCGTCAGACCGGTTTTGCCCTGTTGGCCTCCGCATCCGTACAGGAAGTCATGGATCTGGGCTTAACCGCCCATCTGTCCGCTATTGAAAGCAGCGTTCCGATTGTCCATTTTTTTGATGGCTTCCGCACCTCACACGAAATTCAAAAAATTGCGGTTATCGATTATGATGATATGGCTAAACTGACCAACTTCGAGGCCGTGGCCAAATTTCGGGCACGCGGTAGCAATCCGGAAAGGCCTGAATTAAGGGGGACAGCCCAGAATCCGGATATTTATTTCCAGGGCCGAGAAGCTGCCAATTCCTACTACCTTAAAGTGCCGGGTATTATCAGTGATTACATGAAAAAAGTCAGCGATTTGACCGGCCGGCACTACAACCTTTTTGATTACGTGGGTGATCCTGAAGCGGATCGCATTATTATCGCCATGGGTTCGTCATGCGAAACGATCGAGGAGGTCATCAATTATCAGTTAACCCAGGGTGAAAAAGTGGGCCTGGTCAAAGTGCGCCTGTTCCGTCCGTTTTCAAGCGAGCATCTTTTTGATGTTATACCGCAAAGCGCCAAAACCATAACAGTGCTGGATCGTACCAAAGAGCCTGGTTCGCTGGGCGAACCGTTGTATCAGGACGTTTGCACCGCTTTTATGGAACGCGCCCAAACGCCAACAATTTTAGGCGGCCGCTATGGTTTAGGATCAAAGGAGTTTAACCCGGCCATGGTACTGGCGGTTTATGAAAACATGAAGGCCAGCAGACCTAAAAACCACTTCACGGTGGGAATCACTGACGATTTGACCAACACTTCCCTGGAGGTCGGTGAGTCGCTGGATGTCACCCCGGAAGGCACCGTCCAGTGTAAGTTCTGGGGTATCGGTGCTGATGGGACGGTGGGCGCCAACAAGAGCGCCATAAAGATCATCGGTGATAACACCGATATGTACGCCCAGGCCTATTTTTCCTATGACTCCAAAAAATCCGGCGGGGTGACGATCTCCCATTTAAGGTTTGGCCAAAATCCGATTCAATCCACCTACCTGATTGACACCGCCGACTATATCGCCTGCCACAAATCCAATTATGTGGATATTTACGATGTGTTGGAAGGCATCAAAGACGGCGGAACATTTGTCCTCAATTCGCATTGGTCGCCCGAGGAGATGGAAGAAAAACTTCCGGCCGATATGCGACGCACCATTGCCCGCAAAAAACTCAAATTTTACAATATCAATGCTGAAAAAATAGCCAGCGAAGTGGGGCTGGGCGGTCGCATCAACATGATCATGCAAACCGCCTTTTTTAAGTTGGCCAACGTGATTCCAGTTGATGATGCCATCGCCTACCTTAAGGATCAAATTAAAGAATTGTTCGGCAAAAAGAGTCAGAAGATCGTGGATATGAATTTTGCGGCGGTGGATCAGACACTGGATAATCTGGTGGAAATCGAATATTCGGAATCCTGGGCGGAAGCCACCGGTAAATCCGCGACTGAGAAGGACGCACCGGATTTTGTCAAAAATGTGATGCGACCCATTTTGGCCCAACAAGGAGATAAGCTTCCGGTTAGTGCTTTTCAACCGGACGGCATTTTTCCGGTAGACACCTCCAAGTACGAGAAACGCGGCGTGGCCATCAATGTGCCGGAATGGATCATGGAAAACTGCATCCAGTGTAACCAGTGCGCTATGGTCTGTCCGCATGCCAGCATCCGCCCGGTATTGATGACCGAGAAGGAGCTGGGCAAAGCACCCGACGGTTATGAGGCCAAAAAGGCCGTGGGTAAAGATCTCAAAGGTTACTATTTCCGAATTCAGGTGGATACCCTTGATTGTATGGGGTGCGGCAACTGCGCTGATATCTGTCCGTCCAAGAAAAAAGCACTGGTCATGAAACCCTTGGAGACCCAGACACCCTTGCAGGTGCCGTTTCATGAATTTAGCGTGGAGCTGCCGGTACGCGATGATGTAGTCAGCCGAACCACGGTGAAGGGCAGCCAGTTTTGCCAGCCGCTGCTTGAATTTTCGGGGGCATGCGCCGGCTGTGGTGAAACGCCTTATGCCAAACTGTTGACCCAGTTATTCGGCGAGCGCATGGTGATCGGCAATGCCACCGGCTGCAGCTCGATCTGGGGCGGTTCGGCACCGGCGATTCCTTACTGTGTCAACAAAGACGGCTTTGGCCCCACCTGGGGCAATTCGCTGTTTGAAGATCCGGCCGAGTTTACTTATGGGATGTTTTTAGGTGCCTTACAACAGCGCTATAAGGTGGCGGATTTGATGCGCGAAGCGCTAGCGCTGGATACGGGTATTTCCAAGGAAATCAAAGATGCCATGCATGGCTGGCTGGAGAGCTTCAAAGATCCAGAGGGTTCCCGAAAATACGGCGACCAGCTCAAAGCGTTGTTAGGCCAAAAGGACGGCAATAAACTTCTGGAGGAAATTGCCGGCTACGCCAAACTGTTTACCAAAAAATCCTACTGGGTGTTTGCCGGAGACGGGGCGGCCTACGATATCGGCTTCGGTGGTATTGATCATGTGATGGCGACCGGGGAAGACATTAATATACTGGTTATGGATACTGAGGTGTACTCCAACACCGGGGGACAATCTTCAAAGGCCACCCCCACCGGGTCGGTTGCCAAGTTTGCGGCTTCCGGCAAAAAGACCCCCAAAAAGGACATGGGCCAGATGATGATGTCTTACGGTTACATATACGTGGCCAGCGTGGCCATGGGCGCCAACAAACAGCAGATGATGAAGGCCATTTTGGAGGCCGAAAGCTATGACGGGCCCTCAATTATTCTGGCCTATTCACCCTGTATTAATCAGGGCATCCTGGCCGGTATGGGTAAAAGCCAGGAAGAAGAAAAATTGGCCGTTCAGTCCGGCTACTGGCCGCTATATCGCTACAACCCGACACTAAAAGCCCAAGGGAAAAATCCGTTTATCCTGGATTCTAAAAAACCGGACGGCAGCCTGCGCAAATTTTTGGAAGGAGAGATCCGCTTTGCGTCCTTGAAGCGAACCTTTCCGGAGGAAGCCGATAAGCTGCACGCCGAACTGGAAGAACAATTCAATGCCCGCTATGAGGATCTGGCGCTGATGGCCGATCCAACCAGCGTGTGCCAGGAATCGGATTCTGAAGAACCGGCAACCGCTAAGTAATTGATGTTGGAGTGTAAATCCTCCTCACTTAAAACCGAAAAGGCCGTTTGAGATGTTAAACGGCCTTTGTTTATTTCGCCTCTGACGGAAAAATTCAAGCCCCTCGTGCCGCGGGTGGTCGAAGACTCCATAAATATCAGCACAATTTTAAGGAAAATATCCATGCGAAGCATTCTCATTGTCTGCCTTTTGGTTCTAACTATGCCCCCAGCCCTGGCGGACAGTAGCCATCCGATAGAAGCGCTGCAGAAAGGCGTTGAAGAGGGTCTTCGAATTTTAAACGATCCTGAATTCAATGACGCTGATCGAAAAGATGCCCAACAGCAGAAGCTCAGAATTCTTTTAGAGCAGCTATTTGATTTCCACGAATTTTCCAGAAGGGTTTTAGCCTCCCGTTGGAAAGCTTTCACGCCTTCGCAAAGAGAAGAGTTTGTCAGGGTGTTTACCGAATTTTTAGGTAAATTTTATATGGGCAAATTGCAGGAAAAATACAAAGACGAAACGCTGATTTATATCAGTCAGGAGTTGAAAACGCCTACCCGTGCGCTGGTGAATCTACAAGTTGTCTGGAAAGGGCAAAAAATTCCGGTTGACCTGCGAATGATCAAACGCCAGGGACAGTGGAAGGTTTATGATATCCAGGTTGTGGGAATCAGCGCCGTGAGGAACTACCGTGCTCAGTTCAAGTCGCTTCTCCGTAAAGAAACCCCTGCGCAGGTGATCGACCGTATGAAAGAAAAAATAAAAAAAATAGATGGCAAGAAGCAAACCGGTTAAGTGCCAAAACATCTTAAGAGATTGACTTCATTCATGCAAACCAGATATTATCGATTCAATTTAACCACCCGTTTAACAGGGCGGCCGGCATGCCCCAAAAGCAAAACGCAGTCCTGAAGCAGGACCTGTTTAAGCAACGATTCATTGATATAACACCCTGCCGGACGGCACGAAATACGTCGGCCAGTGGAAATTTCGCGAGCGCAACGGTCGCGGGGAGCTGACCTTTCCGGATGGCCGCAAATATGTTGGTGAGTTTAAAAGCGGGCAGCGCCATGGGGAGGGCACCATGTTTTATCCGGACGGCCGCCAGTACAAGGGTGACTTCAAATATGGTGAACGCACCGGTCAGGGGACCATGATCTATCCTGACGGCCGCAATTACGTTGTTGAATTCAAAGACGGCGAACGAACCGGACAGGGAACGTTGATCTATCCGGACGGCAAAAAACTCAGCGGGGAATTTAAAAAGGGAGAATTTGCGGGTAATCAATGATCGGTAAATAGTCGGGTGTTACAAGTTACGGATTAATTTGCGTACAGCTCGATATTGACCGGTACCACCTTTAAAGCCGGCATTCTGGCCTGCGGATCCAGCGGAACCGCACTCATTAATGCATTCAAATTGGGTTGGTTAAAATGAATGGGTGCAAATAGGTATCCGGTTTGAACGGCTTTGCTGATCTTTAGCTTGAGTGTTACCGTTCCATAGGGACTGGTCACCCGAACAATATCATTCTCGGAAAAGTCTGCCTTTTCTGCATCTGTGGCGTTGATTTCTACGTAGGATTCATTGCGAACCTTCATCAATTTCTTTGACCGTCGCGTCATTTCACCCGTATTGAAATGCATTAGCAAACGGCCGGTAATTAAGACATATGGGTAGTCGGGCGTCGGCTCCATCAGGATTTCCGGGGGTGGGGCGGGACTAAATCGTGCCCGTCTGTCTCTAAAAATAAATCCATCTTCATAAAGACGCGGCGTTCCGGGATGTTTATCGTCATAGCACGGCCAGAAAATGCCGGCAGAACCTTTGAGGCGGTTATATGTAATCCCGCTGAAGATCGGCGCTACCTGCCGGATTTCTTCCCAGACGTCTTCAGTTGAGCCGTAATTCCACGGGTGACCCATCGAATTCGCCATTTCCTGCAGGATCTGCCAGTCTGCCTTTACTTCACCGGGTGCTTTGAGGCCGCTGGACGTATGCTGGATGCGCCTGGCGGCATTGGTAAAGGTGCCTTCTTTTTCTCCCACAACTGCGGCCGGCAAAAAGATGTGGGCGTACTGGGATGTTTCAGTTGGAAATATGTCCTGTACGATCAACAGATCCAGGCGTTGCATCATCCAGGATACAAATGTGGATTGGGGTTCGGACATGACCGGATTTTCTCCGATGATATATAATGCTTTTATTTTTCCGGTGGCAACTGCATGAATCATCTCCGGCGCTGCCAGGCCGGGTATGGTTGGAATAACCGCATCCCAGATCGCACCGGTATGCAGCCGGGCGGCCTCATCGTCGACGATCATGTGTCCGGGAAGGAGGTTGGGCAGCGCCCCCATGTCGCATGCACCCTGGACATTATTTTGCCCCCTCAATGGGGATACGCCGCAGCCCGCTTTGCCGATATTGCCGGTCAATAAAACCAGATTGACCATTGCTGAAACATTATCGGTACCGTGTGCATGCTGGGCGAGTCCCATTCCCCAGATGAAAATGGTTTTTTTGGCGTGAATCAGCCCGGCTGCTTTTTCCAGATCCTTCCGCGCGACGCCGGACCGGGTGCAGCAATGATCAATGTCGACACTTTCCAGGGATTTTAGATAGGCTTCGAATCCAATGGTATGATGGCGGCAAAAATCTTCATCATGCCATCCATTGGTAACCATAATTTTTGCCAGGGCGTTAATCCAGCAAATATCCGTGCCCGGTTTGGGTCTGAAATGAAGGTTGGCGTATTTGATCAAATCTGTCTCTCTGGGGTCTGCCAGAATCAAGTTGATCCCCCTTGACTTGGCATTTTTGCGCAGCCGCATCCAGATAACCGGGTGGGTCGCAGTCGTGTGGGCGCCGACCAGAACAACGGTTTCAGTAAAATCATAATCTTCCAAAAATGTACTGACGGCACCAAAACCCAGCTGCTTTCTGAGCGCCACCTCCGAAGGGCCGTGACAGAGCCGGGCACAGTTGTCGACATTGTTATTGCCGATAACCGCGCGCTGGAATTTCTGGCTGAGGTAGGCCTCTTCGTTGAGTATTTTTCCGCTGCACAGCAATCCCACGCTCTGGGGGCCATATTTCGTAATGACATCCTGCAATTTGCCGGCAGCCGTACTGATGGCCTCTTTCCAGGAGCATTTTGCCAGCCGCCCTTTTTTGCGGATCAGCGGGTACAATGTCCTTTCCTTGCTGGTGACGAGCTCATGCACTGACAACCCCTTGATGCATAGATATTTACCGTTGAGTTCCTGATTGCGTCCTGCAGAACTGCTCTTTGTCGGAATGCCCTTTTCATCAAGGGTCAGCTCCAGGTTGCACCCCACACCGCAGTAGGGGCACACGATCGGAATGGGTCTGGTCATATTGTTTTCCCTAACTTTAGTCACTTTAGATCACTTTGAACTTTAGCACACTTTCTTTAATGAATTTTTAAACTATCTTCAACTTCTCATCTTTTTGTAGGCGTTGATAAGTCCATTGGTTGAACTGTCATGGGAATCTATCGCTTTATCGTCTGCCAGCTCGGGCAGGATTTGTTTTGCCAGCTGCTTGCCGAGCTCAACGCCCCACTGATCAAAACTGAATATGTTCCAGATCACCCCCTGGACAAAGATTTTATGCTCGTACATGGCAATTAAGCTTCCCAGGATGCGGGGGGTGAGTTTTTTGAAAAGAATGGAATTGGTTGGTCGGTTACCTTCAAACAATTTATGGGGCAACAAGTTTTGAATTTCCTTATCGGTCTTGTCCTCCTTTTTTAACTCGGCGATGACTTCTTCTTTGGTTTTTCCGTTTAAAAGGGCTTCGGTCTGGGCAAAGAAGTTCGACAGTAAAATCTGATGGTGTTCACCCATCGGATTATGGCTGGTGGCCGGTGCTAAAAAATCAGCCGGGATTAATTTGGTGCCCTGGTGAATGAGCTGGTAAAAGGCATGCTGGCCGTTGGTTCCCGGCTCACCCCAGATAATGGGTCCGGTCTGGTAATCAATTTTATCGCCATTTCGATCAATGGATTTGCCGTTGCTTTCCATGTTGCCCTGCTGGAAGTAGGCCGGAAAGCGATGCATGTACTGGTCATAGGGCAGAATGGCTTCGGTTTGGGCCCCGAAAAAATTGTTATACCAGATGCCGATTAAGGCCAGTATCACCGGAATATTCTTTTCGAAGGAAGCTTCTTTGAAATGCCGGTCCATTTCAAAAGCCCCCTGCAAGAGTTCTGCGAAGTTTTCGTATCCGATATAACAGGCGATCGATAAACCGATAGCCGACCACAGGGAATAACGCCCTCCCACCCAATCCCAGAAAACAAACATGTTGTCTTTATCGATACCGAATTTTTCTACAGCCTGCGTGTTCGTCGAAATTGCAACAAAATGCCGGGCCACATGCGACGGGTCTTGGGCTCCTTTTAGAAACCATCGTCTGGCGGAAAACGCGTTTGTCATGGTCTCCTGGGTGGTAAAAGTTTTAGAGGCAATCATAAACAGGGTGGTTTCCGGATTCAGCCGGTTCAACGTTTCCATTAAATGCGTCCCGTCGATGTTGGACACGAAATGAGCGGACAATCCTTCCTGGGCATATGACTTTAATGCCTCCGTGACCATGACCGGTCCTAAGTCCGATCCGCCGATACCGATGTTGACGATATCGGTGATCTTTTTAGCGGTATACCCCTGCCAATCGCCCGTAATTATTTTAGTGGAAAAATCTTCCATCTGTTTTAAAGCTGCATTGACTGCCGGCATCACATCGTTGCCGTCGACGACAATCGGGGTGCTATTTCTGTTGCGCAAGGCGGTATGCAGGACGGCGCGATTCTCGGTTTCATTAATTCGCTCTCCGCTAAACATTTTTTCGGTCGCATCTTTTAAGCCGGACTCGTTGGCCAACGCCATTAGGAGCTTGATGGTTTCTTCTGTAATCCTATTTTTGGAGTAATCAACCAGAATATCATTAAACCGGATGGAAAATTTATTAAATCTTTGCGGATCTTCTGCAAACAGGGTTTTCATGTGGATATTTTTGGTTTTTTCGTAATGACGCAGGAGATCTTGCCAGCTTTTTGTTTTTGCCGGATTCTTTTTATTTAACATTTGTTTTATCTCCCTTCACAGGCATATTGGACAATTTATGGTGGTTGTCAAAAAAACGTTCCGGTTGCGGGGCGTTTTTTTGCGACAACACTTATGCCGCCATCCTTTTTTCGGAACATTATTATGGCAAGCGGTATAAATCTGAATTTTAACCTTAACAGGGTAATCCAAAATCTTGAATTGCATTGTGGTCATTCGAATCTTATTATTTAAGATTGCCTGAGAAAAGCTTTTTGATAAATTTTTTACAAAATTGGTTGCATCAAGGTTATATAGCGGTTGTCAAAAAAACGTTCCGATTATGGGAGGGTTTTTTGCTACAACCGCTTATGCCGCCATCCTTTTATTCGAAACATACCTATGACAAGCGGTATAAACAAATCAGATGATGATGAATTTAAAAAATCACAAAATCCAAATCGTGGCCGACGCCGACGCCATGAGCAGCGCGGCGGCTGAAATCATTGTTGAACACGCATCAGATTCCTTGCAAACCCGCGATTTTTATACTATCGCCTTGTCCGGCGGTTCCACTCCCAGGCGGTTGTACGCCTTGCTGGCCAGTGATGCTAAGCTGCGAAAACAGGTCCCCTGGGACCGTATCCATTTCTTCTGGGGCGATGAACGCCACGTTCCACCGCATCATCCGGACAGTAACTACCGCATGGCTGACGCCGCGCTGCTGTCAAAAGCACCAATCCCTTCGACAAACATCCACCGCATACGGGCAGAAAATTCCGATGCCGATAAAGCCGCTGCGGAATATGAGCAGGAAATTCGTCGATTTTTTAAAATCGAAGCC
>JASFTL010000060.1:0-12126 GCA_050053555.1 Desulfobacterales bacterium | reverse complement strand
TATGGTGTCCCCGGAATTCAGTGTCGGATTATGCATGAACATCGTCCGTATACTTGCATTATCATTTTGAATTAGGTACTTTTAGCGGGCATTCAACAAAAGAGATTGCAGGCACTTTCAACTCAGAGCCCGGTGTCTACGATATAAGCGCTCGAAACGCAGCTATTTTTGATTCGATTTGGATGCATATGAAAATATCATATCACCGTCAATGGTCAAAATGATCGAGATGGAAAAAGGTCGTAAAATCTATCCACAGCGAATTGCCGTTGCTGAAGCGGTACTTGCTAACTTTCGTGTGAACAAACAGATGGACAAATTTAACTTGAGGGCCAAGATAACAGTCCTGACCAGAGAGAAGGGTTTGGCAAGCAAGCGGCTTTCAAAAATTCCCGAAAATTGAAGGAGACAGCCATAACCGCAGAACTCGGATTCATTAGGGCATGATAGTCTCCGCGTGGTGAGATTGCAGATATGATCGAATGGGATGAACAGAAGGATGTCGTCATCATTGGAAGTGGTTTGGCGGGGCTGTCCGCAGCAATTGAAGCCAACCGGGTCGGTGCCTCGACTATCGTATTTGAAAAGATGAAAGTGACAGGCGGAAACACCCGCATCAGCGATGGAGGGGTTGCAGCGCCGAATAATTACCTGCAGAAAAAGAGAGGAATAGAAGATTCGCCGGCTCTTTTTTATGAAGATATGCTTAGGGCTGGATTGGGTCTCAATCAACCGGAATTGGTAAACATCGTGGCAGAGAATGCGAACGACGCAATCGAATGGACGCGGGACACCTTGGGCGTGACGTATCTGGATCGATTAGACCGTTTCGGAGGACACTCCGTGGCTCGATGTCTCACTACACGGGGCCACTCCGGAGCAGATTTCATTAAGGCACAAAGCACTTTGTTAAAAAAAAAGGGAGTTGAAATACGAACTCGCTGCCGGTTGACACGGCTGCAAACAGACAGCCAGGGCGCCGTAAACGGCGTGCAGATCCGATCCGACTATAAATTTCCTGAAGACAATAGCGGTATTGTAAGGAGCATTCATGCCAAGCGGGCCGTCATTTTGGCAACCGGCGGGTTTAGTAACGACATTCAATTCCGCATGACCCAGAACCCCGGCTTGGATGAATCTGTGAGTTCAACCAACCACCGAGGGGCTACAGCCGATGGCCTAATCGCTGCCTTAGAGTTAAACGCCGCCCCCATTCACCTCTCATGGATACAACAGGGCCCGTGGGGTTGCGCCGATGAAAAGGGTTACGGCCGGGGTGCCAGCTTCGCCTCTTATAGCGTGTACCATGCCGGTATCTTGGTGGATCCCGCCACGGGCCGACGTATCGTTAACGAGTGGGCAGATCGCAGACGACGTTGCGAGGCGATTTTTAAGGCCGGTCACATATGTATAGGGATAGTGGACGCTGATGGCGCCGAAGTCGCTGCTGAAAGCCTCCAACACTGTTTAAAGCGAGGGTATGTGAAACCTTTCGCAACATTGACGGAGCTTGCCTCGGAATTTAAAATGCCGGAAGGCCAATTGGAGATGACGGTAAAAAGCTATAACCATAGCGTCAGGAAGGGCGGTCAGGACCCGTTCGGTAAACCGCTTGCCCATTGGGCGAAACCGTTAGTCAAGCCTCCGTTCTATGCAATCCGACTGTGGCCGAAGGTGCATTACACTTCTGGAGGTGTAGGAATTAATTCAAAGGCACAAGTGATTGATCTCAATAATCGACCGATCCCTCGTCTGTTTGCCGCTGGTGAGGTATGTGGTGGTATTCACGGTGCAAGTCGCCTGGGCAATTGTTCGCTTACCGAATGCATTGTATTTGGGCGCATCGCAGGGCAACAGGCCGCCGCTATAAATCCATGATGACAGAAAAATCTTTCCGTTCGAAACAATAATTGGAATTTAGCTCAGACATCATAGGCATTAAAGAATACTGCAGCACTCGATTCTAATTATTTTTGCCGTCGCAACCTTTCCTTTCCTGCTTGCCGCTTGTATTTTATCCGACCCTTCTTCGTATTCCGCAGCTGGATCTCTTTCGCCGTAAAATAACAAATGACCAATACAGTTGTCTGTCATGCTGTAGCTGATTCTCTGAAAAAATGATTAAGGGGGCTGCGGCAAGCGCGCAGGTACTTCCAACGTTTTTTGATTCCATTTTAGTTATTAAAGACACCCATATTTAGAAGCAAAAAAAGCTTGACAAGGCGTTCAAATTCTTTTAATAGGATATTACGCAATGCGGAAAATTGTCACATATAGCGAACACTCAATATAAGCCCTCTTCCGAACTCGGTTAAGATTGGCCGCCGGCATCCAGCACGATAGTAATTGACTCCCCTTTATTTAAATGATGCAGAGCTTCAAATCCAACTCGCTATTGACTCGGGCAAATGAAAAATTCCAAGAAAAAATACTTTCACATCAACTCACTTGAAAAGGGCACCAAGGTTTTAGAGCTTTTGGCCGAAAAGGGAGGGCTGAGCGTCACGAAAGTGGCTGAACATTTGGGTCTCAACCGCACCGGAAGCCATCGATTTTTAGCCACTTTTCGAGAACTGGGATACGTTGAGAAAAATCAGGACAACCGATATCAATTGACATTTAAAATACTGGAGTTGGGGATGAAAATGGCCAATCGTTTTGAAATTCGACGGGAGGCGCGACCTTACATGCAGCAGCTATCCATTGCTTTTAGGGAAACGGTGAATCTCGGATACAGGGATGGCTTAGAGATTTTACACTTAGATAAGATCGATAGTTTAGAGATTCTCCGCATGGACTCCCCAGTCGGCTCCCGTGCACCGGCATACTGCACCGCTTTAGGGAAAGCCAGCCTGGCATTTTTACCCCAAAACGAATTGGATGCTTTATTAAATGGTGTAAAGCTTAAATCATACGGCCCGAATACAATCACTTCGAAAAAGAAACTCAGACACGAACTCGAAAAAATCCGAAATCAAGGCTACGCGATCGACAACGAGGAGCTGGCTTACGGACTACGCTGTGTTGCTGCGCCGATTTTTGATCATACGGGACTGCCGCGTTATTCAATAAGTGTTGCCGGCCCGGCTATGAGACTCACAGATAGGCGTACGCAACAAATTCAAAAGACGATAAAAAAAGTTTGCAACGAACTTTCCAAACGATTGGGAAACTCTGAAAAGGCCTACTCAATATAAAATTCGAAAACTAAGCAAGCCAATCTCAAAAAGGAAAAAAGATGGACAAGAAAAAATTATCACGCATTGATCTGCAAAAAATGAAGGATGCCGAACAAAAAGCTGTCTGGATCACCGCCTATGACTACTGGACGGCAAGCTTTGCCGAGCAGGCAGGTATGGACATGATCCTGGTTGGGGATTCACTGGGCATGTGTATTTACGGCTATGAAGGCACCGTGCCGGTAACGATGGATCAGTGCATTTGGCACAGCGAAGCTGTCCGACGGGGTGCGCCAAACACCTTTGTTATCGGAGATATGCCTTTCCTTTCCTATCAGGTCAGCATTGAAGAAGCTGTAAGAAATGCAGGGCGGTTCCTCAAAGAGGCGCGAGTCGATGCCATCAAACTTGAAGGCGGCCAGAGGGTTTGTCCCCAGATCAAAGCGATTGCCGATGGCGGCATGCTCGTTATGGGTCACATCGGGCTGACGCCGCAAAGTTCAGGTCAGCTGGGTGGATTTAAAGCCCAGGGGCGTACGGCTGAAACAGCCAAAGAATTGATTGACGATGCCTTGGCTATCGAAAAGGACGGTGCGTTTGCCCTGCTGGTAGAAGCGGTTCCACCGGAAGTATGCGCCATTATTCGTGAAAAATTGAAAATACCTGTTTACAGCATCGGTGCGGGCTGGAACGCCGACGGTCAGCTGATGATTTGCAGTGACGTTCTGGGTATTTTTCAAGCATTTACGCCTAAATTCGTTAAAAAATATGAAAATTTGGCTGAAAAAACCATCAATGCTTTCGCTCAGTACACACAGGAGGCCCGCAACGGTCAGTTTCCAAAAGAAGAACACGCATACAATATGATCGAGGGAGAACTACAAAAACTTTTTGATCTTCTGGATTGATAGAAACAGTGAACTTACCAGGATTCAATCGTCCAACCTTACGCAAGGGAGTATGCCATGTCTGATGTTTTGAAAAAGATACGCGATTTCATGGAAAAAGAGGGAATTCCCGGTCGAGATGCCTATGAACTGCCGACCTCAACCAAAACTTTCGCTGACGGTGCCAATTATCGGATCGAAATCGCCGGCGTTGAAAGAGCATCTACCATGGAAGCCATGATCGATGAAGCCCAAAAGCGAAAATTAACGATTCATCGTGCCATCGCAGCGGTGGGCGGTTCAACCTATTGTGATTTTCAGGAGCTCAAGGACATGGCGCAAATGGCGCGAGACGAGAGAATTGAAATGATCATGACAGTCGGCCACAGAAAAGGATGGGATGCTGGATCCAAGGAAATATCCACATCAGAAGGTTGCATGCAGGGTTTTCGCTTGAGAGGCTCAGATCATATCTCCTACCATATTGCTGACATCATGCGAAACATCGAGGCCGGTCATCGCGGATTTCTGGTCTATGACGAAGGCGTTCTGTTTATTCTGAACAAAATGCGCGCCGAAGGTGCGATTCCGCCGGAAACGATTTTCAAATTTTCGGTGTTCGGCGGATACTGCAGTGCGGCCGGCGCAAAAGTAATTGAATCCATGGGGGCCAACTCGATGAATCCCATATCGGATGTGTCATTGCCGATTTTAGGCGCCATTCGAAAGGCGGCGGATTTTCCGCTGGATGTTTATATCATCATTGTTGACTCTTTTGGCGGTATGTTCAGGGCTTACGAGACACCCGAAATCGCTCGCATTGCCTCTCCGTGCTATTTTAAATTCGAACCGGGAACGTCTGAGGGAGACATCTACAAGCCCTGGATCCAAGAGAGCTGGCATCAAAATTTGATCAGAGAGAAGGTCAAGATTGCTGCAATCGTATCGGAGATCATGGATCGTCATGCTCCCGAGATCAAGACATCCGGCAAAGGACCTGAGGACCTGGTTCTGCCGTTACCGGATTGATGTCGGTCTGTTTTATATTAAACCTGAACGGAAAAGACGGATTTGAATCGATGGACATAAGCAACTACGTGACGGATCGAAGCCGGGCAGTGGAATGGTCAGGTATTCGGGTGATGTTTGCTCTGGCGGATGAGATTCCCAATGTGGTGAACCTGGGTATCGGTCAACCCGATTTTGATACGCCAGCATTTATTCGGGAAGCGGCCAAACATGGGCTGGATGAAGGCTATACCCGCTATCCGCCGGCCAAAGGCTTTGCGGACCTCAGGCAGGCTGTAGCCGAGAAACTGAAAAAGGAAAACAGCATTAACGCCGATCCTGATTCCGAAATATTTGTGGCGGTGGGCGCCATGCAGGTCATCTTCAATACGGTCTTGCATCTAGTCGAAGCCGGCGATGAGGTTCTGGTGGTTGACCCCGGATACGATTATTATTCCCAGATTCGACTGTTCGGAGCTGTGCCGGTGCCGGTACCGGCTCATGAGGAAAACGGCTTCAAGGTGGATCCGGCGGATATCAGAGCGGCCATTTCACCGAAAACAAAACTGATGATTATCAATACGCCATCGAATCCTACTGGCGCAATATTTGACGAGGCCATCCTGCGCGATATCGCACAGATCGCCAGAGAAAATGGTGTGATCGTCCTATCCGACGAACCTTACGAACACATTGTTTTCGATGGGAAAAAACACATCAGCATGGCATCTTTGGAAGGCATGCAGGAATGGACCATATCTGCCTTCACGCTGTCCAAGTCATATGCCATGACCGGCTGGCGGGTCGGATACGCCGCGGCGCCCAGAGCCGTTGTTGCTGAAATGGAAAAACTTCAGGAGCATTTAGTTTCCGGTGTGACCGCCGTGGCCCAGCGTGCTGCTCTGGCGGCTATTCAGGGCCCGCAGGACTGCGTGCGCGAGATGGTGGCAGCCTATGAAAGACGCAGACAGGTGATCTACGAGGGACTCAATGCCATCGATGGGATTACCTGCCTGTTGCCGGAGTCGACTTTTTATGCCTTTCCAAATGTCTCGTCCTTCGGGCTGTCCTCCTGGGATTTCGCCAAATACTTAGTAAAAGAACACCGGGTAGCTGTTGTGCCCGGCAGTATATTCGGTCAGCGGGGGGAAGGGTTTGTTAGAATCTCATTTGCTGCCGATGAGGAGATACTTCGCAATGGCATTAAACGCATTAAATCCGCGGCCGAGGCGCTTCGAAAGTAAGCCATACGGTTTGCCCTGATTTATTCGGAGCTTGTTGGCGGCTGCAGCGAAAAAAGGAAAAAGTATGTCACTGTTTGCCACGGAAGAATACCAAGCGCGCATCAAAAAGACCCAGACTCGGATGAGCGAGGCCGGCATTGAGGTGCTGGTGGTTTCGGATCCGGCCAACATGAACTACCTGACCGGCTATGACGGCTGGTCCTTCTATGTCCCCCAATCCGTTGTCGTATCGCTGGACAAAGAGTTGCCCATCTGGATCGGCCGCAACATGGATGTCGCCGGTGCGAAACATACCACTTTTTTAGAAGCGGATCACATCATCGGCTATCCCGATGACTATGTTCAGTCCACGGTCAAACATCCAATGAACTTTGTGGCAGGCGAAATCAAACGCAGGGGCTGGAACAAACGGGCGATCGGCGTAGAGATGGACGCTTACTACTTCAGTGCCCGCGGGTTTGTGGAACTCCAGAGGGACCTGCCCGAAGCGAGCTTCAAGGACGGCAATCTGCTGGTTTCTTGGGTACGGATCATCAAATCCGATCCGGAGATCGAGTACATGAAGCAGGCCGGCAAAATTTCCGAAAAAGTGATGCAGACCGCCCTGGATCATCTGTCGCCGGGGGTTCGGGAGTGTGATGCCGTTGCCGCTGTTTGCCAGGCCCAGGTCGCCGGGACCAGGGAATTCGGAGGGGACTATACCGCCATCGTTCCGATGATGCCGACCGGTGAGAAGACCTCCGCACCCCACCTGACATGGACCGATGATCCCTATAAAGACGAGCAGGCGGTGAATCTTGAACTGGCTGCCTGCCGCCATCGTTATCACTCCCCGCTGGCTCGTACCGCTTATCTGGGTGGTCACCCTCCCGACAAGCTGAGGCGTTTAGCAGATCATACGGTGGAAGGGCTCAACCTGGCGCTTGAGGCGATAAAGCCGGGCATGCTTTGCGAGGAAGTTGAGTTGGTCTGGCGCGAGCATATTGCCAAAGCCGGGCTAGAGAAGGAATCCCGCATTGGTTATTCAATGGGTCTCAATTACCCGCCGGACTGGGGTGAGCACACGGCCAGCTTGCGTCCGGGAGATAAAACAGTACTGGCGCCAAACATGACCTTTCACATGATTTTGGGTATGTGGATGGATAATTACGGATTTGAGTGCAGCGAATCTTTCAGAGTCACCGAAGAAGGCTGTGAAACGTTTGCCAATTTTCCGCGTAAATTGTTTGTTATCGCCTAACCCGGATGAGCCGCTTAGCGTGAAGCGCGATTCCCGATTTATAGGGGAACCAAACAGGAAAAATTAATTCGAAAGCACGAAAAAATAAAAACATGAAAGAAGACAAACTTAATTTGGGTGCTTCCCAGCTTTCGTGATTTTGTAATGAAAAAGGTTTTGTTATCCACCGGACAGGGTACGCTGTGATTTATACCACCTCAAAAGGCCAGGTAAGCTCAGGTGAGGCGATCGGCATCTTGCTGCTCGAGACATCGGTGCCGTTTATCCCCGGAGATGTTGCCAATGCCACCACCTATCCGTTTCCAGTGCGGTTTCAAAAAGTCAAAGGCTTCAGCGTGCGACGGGCTTTGAGCAGGGATCCATCGGTGTATGAAGATCTGCGTGAAGCTGCCTGGGATCTGGTGCAACAGGGGGTGCGCGCTGTGACAGGAGATTGCGGATTCATGGGAATTCACCAGAAAAAATTGGCCCGCGAGCTCGACGTTCCGGTGTTTCTATCGAGCCTGTTGCAGATTCCCTTTATCTGTCTTTTAGTCGGAGAGGATGCGCAGATCGGCATTATCACGGCGGATTCAAAAAGTCTCACGGCCGAATTATTGGCAACCGTGGGCGTGCTCGACTCCACAAATTTGGTTATCGGTGGCTTAGAAGATTGTCATCAGTTTCACCAGTTTGCCATTGAAGAAACGGGCTCACTGGATGCAGTCGCTGTTGAAAAAGAAGTGGTAACCGTCGCCGGGGAATTGGTTGCCGACAACCCGCGAATAAAAGCGATTTTGCTGGAATGCAGTCTTCTGCCGCCATATGGTGTGGCTGTTCAGGAAGCCGTAAATTTACCGGTGTTCGATTACATAACCATGATCAATTTTGTTTTTTCGGCCGTGGTCAAACAGCGATATATCGGATTTATGTAGTTTTATTCTGGCTGAGTCGGGCCAGGATAACGGAGTATCAAGATGGATCAGATCAGAAAGCGGATTGCAGAACTGAACAGCGAGCTTATTGATTTGCGACGTGACTTCCACCGGTACCCCGAACTGGGTTTTGAAGAATATAACACTGCCGAGAAAATAGAGAACTATCTCAACAAACTGGGTCTCAATACCCGCCGAATGACCGGGACAGGCGTTGTCGCCTTGCTCGAAGGCTCAAAGCCCGGGCCGGTGCTGATGCTGCGGGCGGATATGGATGCTTTGCCTGTCACCGAAGAAAACGAGTTTGACTATAGGTCGCAAAATGCCGGCGTCATGCATGCCTGCGGCCATGATGCCCATATGGCTATGTTACTGGTGGCCGCCAGAATCCTTTCTGAAAATAAAACCGATATGGCCGGGACTGTCAAATTTGTTTTTCAGCCCAATGAGGAAATCGCAGGCGCCATCCATATGATAGAGGATGGGGTTCTTGAAAATCCAGCAGTCGATGCGGTCATGGGGATCCATATCTGGACGCCGGTGGCGTCAGGCAAAATTGCCATAACGCCCGGTCCCGTAATGGGCGGCCTGGACGTCTTTAAAATGACGATTTGTGGGAAGGGAGGTCACACCGGCGTGCCGGAAGATGCGATAGATCCGGTTATTGCCGCAGCCAATGTCATTCAGACCGTACAGGTGATTCAAACGCGAGAGATCAGCAACTTAAAATCCACCATTATTATGTTCGGCAAAATCGCCGGCGGAACGAAAAGCAATATCATTCCCGAAGAGATCTACCTGGAAGGTTCCATCCGGTTTCTTTACCCGGGCGGTCCCGACAGTCAAGAACAACCCACAGAAAGGTTCATCCGAATTGCCGAACAGGTTTGCAAGACCCATCGCTGCACCTGTGAGATAGACATTGTTCACGAAAACATCCCCCTGATTAATAATGCTGAAATGGTAAAGATCGCCAAAGAGACCGCCCGGGAAGTCTTTGCGGATGAAAAGAACATCATCGACAATCAAACCATCGCCAGTGAGGATTTTTCCGAGTTCAGCGACAAGGTGCCCGGTGTCTTCATGTTTCTCGGATCGGGCAGCGAAAAGAAAGGCACCCATATATCACACCACAATCCATGCTTTAAGATTGACGAGGACACACTGCCCGATGGCGTCGCCATGTATGTGAAAGGCGCATTGAATTTTTTCAAGCATGCAAAAAATCTGAAATTTCTTGGCTGTAAAAGGAGGTGAGTTAAAACGCGAATAAAATAACCGCCAATTTGTAAAACAACCTCAATAAATGAAAGGAGTATTGTCATGAAAAAGGTTTTTAGTATGATCGTCATCTTGATGCTTTTGATTTCCGTCGGTGTTGTGAGCGCCGCGGAGTACAAGGGAAAGGCTATTAAAGCACGCCTGGCATCAGAGGAGATCGAAGGCGATTTTATGACCGTCTGGGCCAGAAATTTTTCTGACCACATGAAAAAATGGTCCGACGGAAAGATCGAAATTAATGTTTATCCCTATGGAACGTTGGGTGCAACCGGCGATATCAACGAGCTTTGCCAGCTGGGTGTCGTGGAATATGTTTTTTCAGATTATGCCTGGATCAGCTCGTTCGTTCCCCAAGCCCAGGTCCTGGCACTGAACTATCTGTTTCCGACCGAAAAAGTACCGCAAGTCCTGGACTGGATGGCCAGAAACGGTGAGTTCATGCCGCTGATGGAAAAAGCTTTCAGAGAAAACGGACTGGTGCCGCTTTCGATTATGTTTGAAGGCTGGCAATGGCTGACGTCCAAAAAGGCGATCAATTCCCTGGATGACATGAAAGGTCTCAAACTCCGCCTGATGTCTTCCAAGCTGCTGGTGGAAGACTACAAGGCTTATGGGGCCGCCCCAACGCCCATGAGCTACGGCGAAGTTTACAGCGGACTTCAGATGGGACTGATTGAGGCGCAGGTCAACCCGCTTTTTGCGATCTACAGCATGAAGTTCTATGAAGTGCAGGACTACGTCACCCAGCTGAAAAGCGAGCCGTTTATCGGCATCCCTACCGTCAATCAGAAATTTTTCGACAACCTGCCCGAAGAAGTTCAGCAGGAGATGCGCAAGTTCTGGATCGATGCCATCATCCCGGCCGGCAATTGGATTACCGAAAGAAATGCCAGCGATATGGAAAAAATGAAGAAAGCCAAACCCGAGCTGAAATTCACCACGCTGGATGACGCCACCATTGCGAAATTCAAAGCGCAGGCTGAAACGGTATATCCCAAATATACCCAGATCGGCGGGAAAGGATCCCAGGCGATGCTCGATGCGCTCCTGAAAGACATTGAAAATGCAAAAAAGGCCTTAAACATTAAATAGCTCAGATCGAGGCACTGCAGCAAAATGACTGCTGCAGTGTCTCAATCTGTTGAGCGAAGAGGCTGAGTCATGAATGAGGAAAACAAAGAGCAAAAGGCGATGACCTTTTTCCAGCAGCTCAACCGGTTGACCGGTACAATCGTCAATGCGGTTGAAGTGACAATACTGGTTTTTTGTGTTGCATCACTTGGAATACTCCTTATCACCAATGTGTTTGCCCGCACGTTTTTTCAAAGTATTTATTTTGCCGAAGAGGTGTCAAAGTTTCTTGTGATGCTGACGACATTCACCGGTGTGAGCTATGCGGTCAGGAAAGCGCGGCATATCCGTATGGGTGCATTTCTGGACGCCATGCCCCAAAAAATGGAGAAGGTGTTTATCATTATCATTTCGATTATCAGCGCTTTTGTGATGGGGATCATGACATGGTTTTCCTACAAATACCTGATGAATGCTATGGACATGGGGCACATGACCCCTGCGCTGAGAGTGCCGAAATGGACATTTTATGTGATTATTCCCATCGGATTCGGTCTGGCCTGTATTCAGTATATCCGGACGATCATCAAGAATTTTACCGAAAAAGAACCCTGGCAGTCACCGGATCAACAGAGCGAATACGAAGATGAAGAGATTGGGGGGGCAACGTTATGACACTCTTTGGAATAAGTCTGGCGTCCATGTTGTTGTTCGGATTCCCCTTCATGGTAACCCTTCTGGGCTCTCTGATATTGTACGTGTATGTCTACATGCCCGACTTTGCGCCGAAACTGGTCACCACAATGGTTCAACAGGTGATTACCGGAGTAACACCGCCGGCACTGGTGTGTGTGCCGATGTTTATTCTTTCGGCCAGCATCATCACATCGGGAGAGTCCGCCGGCCGGTTGATTAAGATGATCAAAGCCTTTGTCGGCCATCTACCGGGAGGGCTGCCGATTACGACCAATTCCAGCTGCACGCTCTTCGGCGCGGTTTCCGGGTCGACGCAGGCAACTGTGGCCGCCATCGGCGGCACCATGCGTCCGATGCTGCTGGAAGCGGGATATCCGAGCTCTTTTACGCTGGGATTGATTATTAATTCCAGTGATATCGCATTTTTGATTCCACCGAGCATCGGGTTCATCGTTTATGGTGTTGCCACCAGCACCTCCATCGGAATGCTATTTCTAGCCGGCGTTTTTCCGGGTCTGATGATTTTGATGATGTTTTCTGTTTATTCCTATTTCTATTCCAAGACGAAAAAAGTCGGAGTGCTGCCCAAGGCGAGTTGGGCCGAGC
>JASFTL010000059.1:0-12310 GCA_050053555.1 Desulfobacterales bacterium | reverse complement strand
TTAGAATTTTATGATATGGTGAAGAACAAATAACAAGCGGTGAAGTGCATAGTCGGGTAGCGCAGGGGAATCTCACCCCCACGCCCCCACAGATCGGCACGTAATCGTCTCCCGTCATACCGCTTCTGCAAGCCTACTCCGAGGGGCCCGCCCTCATCTTTTGTGCAGTTGCGCACACTTTATATTAAAAGTGCGCTCGTGGCGCACTTGGAGGTATCGCAAGTTTTCTGTCTGCAGATATTACAGTTTCTCAGATGATATCTGCAATTGTTTGCGATTGTCCATTCATAGACATACATTCTCCAGAATTTTTATATATCGTTGGCTAATATTAAATCTTTTAATCTATAATCTGCAGACCATGCAAAATATTATCCAATGCCATAGATAATTGGCAGCAGACACGAAAGTACAATCCACATTATCAGAAGGAGCGGTACCCCGATCCGAACAAAATCTTTGAAAGTATATTTGCCCGCGTTCATGACGAGCAGATTGGTCTTGTAGGCCATAGGAGTTGCATAGCTCATATTGGCTCCAAAAAGCACCGCAAGGACATACGGTTCAGGCGGTTGCCCCATCTGGGCGGCAATGGAAACGGCAATCGGGGTGCCGATCACCGCTGCTGCATTGTTGGACACAATGTTGGTCAGGATTCCCATTAAAAGCATCAGTCCACTGATGACGAGGGTTGGCGATGCGCCTCCCACGAGAGTTACAAAAAGCCGTGCCAGGTAATCCGCACCGCCGGTTTTCAGCAGGGACGTTCCTAAAGCCAAGCTCGCAGTTACGATAAGAATGACCTGGGCACTCAGGGCACCCGTAGCATCCCGCCATTTTAGGCATCCGGTCAAGATCATCAACAGCGCCCCGCATGGTGCGCTGATTGCAATCGGCAGCAATCCCAGAGCAGCCGTTAAAACAACGCCCACCATAATAAGCAATGCCAGCGGGGCCTTTCGGGCGAAAGGCAGATCCATCGTTGCATCGAGAACAAGAAAATCCTTTCCTTTTTTGAGACTGGCAATCTGCTCCCGGGAACCCTGAACCAGAAGAACGTCTCCGGCCCTCAGTCGGATATCAACGATTTCATCGTATACCTTTTCCAGGTGCTTGCCCACTCTGTGGAGAGCTAATATGATTAGTCCGTAGCGGTCCGCAAAGCGAACTGCACTGAGGCTCCTTCCCTGAAGAATTGATCCTTCTATCACAACCACTTCCGCGATCTGCTGGTCGTCAGCTTTCAGGGGATTTTCGTCATCAACGGGCCTATCCTCTGAATCCTCAGGGTACAGTGTTCCCTCCAAAATCTTTTCAAACTCCTTCAGCTGTTCCGGGGTGTCCCGAACAATCAGGTGATCACCGGCCCTGAGCATCACACTGGGAAGCGGCATGATGAACTTGTCGGGTCCGCGTTCCACACTTTTTATCTTCATGGCCCCATCGGTCATTTTAATGACTTCGGCCACCGTCTTGCCTTCAGCCGAGCTTCCTTCCAGTATGGCAAGGTGGGCGGCAAAAATCCTGGGGGAGGTGTCTGTCAGAGGCTGTTCCCTTTTTGGTATGATCTTTGGTGCCAGAAGCCAGAGATACACCATCCCAATGCTACCGGCAATGGCCGCCGGCACTAAAAAGTCGAACATCTCCAGCCTTTTCAAACCCATATCGGCAGCCACAGAGACCACAAGCAGGTTTGTGGAAGTGCCGATGGTGGTACATGTTCCGCCCAGAATCGTTGCGAACCCCATGGGCATCAGAACTGAGGATGCCGGCACACCCGTGCGCATAGAAACACTGAGCAGCACAGGGAGAAACAACACAACGACAGGAACATTATTGATGAAAGCGCTGATAAAGGCACCGACCAATAGGGTTAACAGCAGGGAGATGCTCGGACTGATCTTCCATAGTTTAGCCAACACCCGTCCCACCGGCTCCAGCGCCCCGGTGCGCACGATGCCCTGCCCGGCAATCATCAGGGCACAAACGGCCACCAGCGCTTCATGGCCGAAACCGTGGAAAAAGTCTAAAGCGTGTAAAGTGCCTTCCTTTAAATGGAAGGGAAAGATTTCAAATCCTACGGTCAGACTGATAAGGACCAGGAAGCTGGAGGATTCTAATGGTATCTTTTCACGCGTGAATAGGATCAGAGCAATAACTGTGAGCAACAGTACCGCCAACGCATGAGCATTGGGGGGTAGAGGTAGACTCATTTCTGATAGCTCCATTTGCGTTAGAAATGAATTTCGTAAAATTAATTATTGAGATGATCATTATATTAGGAAAACCTGAGATATATAAGTGTTATCAAATGACGGGGAAATTCACAGCTTGCAATTTTTAATGAAATGGTGAAAGTTGGTAAAATATTGACATTCGAATAAAAGGACCCCCGCCGGCTTTAGCCGGAAAACGACCATTCATGACTCCAGGAGGACCATTCAGGCCGGAAAACGTCAATTCATGGGGAAAACGACCCGTCTTCGCAAAAGCTTCTGTCTTCGCTCTCGCAGCTTCATTTAATTAATTATATATTTAATTATTTTAAATAATACTTTCATAAAAAAATTAATAAAATTTTATATAATTAATTATTTCTTTAATTCTTACTTTATTTAAAAATTAGCTGTACCCGTAGAAATCCTTAAACCATTCAACAAACCGCTCAATACCAGTCTCAATCGGTGTCGCAGGCTTAAATCCGACATCTGCCATTAAATCATCCACGTCTGCATAGGTGGCAGCCACATCACCGGGTTGCATATCCAGAAGCTCTTTTTGAGCCTTCTTTCCCAGTACACTCTCGATGACCTCAATGAATTTGATAAGCTCCACCGGATGATTATTGCCGATGTTATAAACTTTATAAGGGGCAGAAGACGAACCCGGATCCGGTGCATCTCCATTCCAGGCTGAATTGGCCTCTGGAAGCCTGCCCATTACCCTGATCACTCCCTCGATGATATCGTCGATGTAGGTAAAATCCCGTTGCATTTTACCGTGGTTAAAAACTTTAATTGGTTCATCCTCTAAAATCGCTCGTGTAAAAAGAAATAAGGCCATATCCGGACGCCCCCAGGGGCCGTAAACGGTAAAAAACCGCAGCCCCGTGCAGGGAAGCTGATACAGGTGACTATACGTGTGCGCCATAAGTTCATTGGCCTTTTTGGTCGCAGCATAAAGTGAGACGGGGTGATCCACATTGTGATGCACCGCAAACGGCATTTTGGTATTCGCGCCGTATACAGAGCTGGATGACGCAAAAACCAAATGTTTTACGTGTTGATGTCGGCAGTATTCCAAAAGGTTAACAAACCCAACCAGGTTGGCATCAACGTAAGCATACGGATTTTCAATTGAGTATCGAACACCCGCCTGGGCGGCCATATTGACCACAACGTCAAATCCCTTTCCATTAAAAATTTCTCCCAGCTGCTCGCGGTCGGACAAGTCAAATTTAAAAAAGGAAAAATGCGGCTCATTTTGAAGCTTTTTTAGGCGGGCCTCTTTAAGTGTAACATCATAATAGGGGTTTAAATTATCAATACCCATCACCTGATAGCCGTCTTTTAACAGACGCTTTGCCAAATGAAATCCAATAAATCCGGCTACTCCGGTGACAAGTACTTTTTGGTATTTGAGTTCCATTGATAACTCCATTCTTCAAGGTTCAGGGATTTGTTAAATCAGTTTTATTTGTCTCATTGGTTGAATTGGTTGGCTTAAACCGAACCAGTTGAACGAATTAAACCAATCAAACCAATATAACGTTTGCTCGACACTGACACCTGCCTGCCCGCCGAAGCCCAAAGGGTGAAGGCGGGAAACCTTTTTTATTTATGGCCTCTGTTATCTGTTATCGGTTTTCTGACCTCTATCCTCTGACGACTTCGGTACCATTCAAAGGTCGACTCAAGACCTTTTTCAAAAGAAATCTCAGGTTCAAAGTCCAGCAGTGTTTTTGCGGAATCAATAGCGGCAACGGATTCGACGATATCCCCCGGTCTATTGGGTGCATATTTGGGTTTGAGATTTTGAGCAGATAGTGCACAAATAGCGTCCCAGAGATGGTTGATGACCACCGAGCGGCCCGAACCGATATTGATTATCTGTCCGCTGACATCTCTGGCGGTTGCAGCCAGCAAATTGGCTCTAACCACATCCTGAACATAAATGAAATCCCGGCTTTGACTTCCATCACCATAAATGACAGCCGGTTCATGCTGCAACGCTTTCGTCATAAAAATGGAAATCACGCCAGAATAAGGAGATGATGGGTCCTGCCTGGGCCCGTAGACGTTGAAATAACGCAGGACAGTTGTTTCAAGACCATATAGCTCATGAAAAACTTTGGCATAGTATTCAGCAGCCAACTTTTGTACTGCGTAAGGACTCTGAGGCTTGGGTTTCATATCTTCGCGCTTCGGCAAGCGCAGATCATCACCGTATACGGCACACGAGCTGGCAAACACCACCCGTCTTGCCTTTTGTTTGCGAGCAGCCTCGAAAATAAACAAGGTTCCCATTTCATTAACTGCCGCTGAGTCGAGCGGGTTTTCAATGGTTTGGGGGACCGAAACAACAGCAGCCAGATGGAAAATGACCTCACAGCCCTTTGCCGCCGCATTTAGTGCTTGTTGGTTTCTAATATCGTCCTGGTAGAAGGAAAACTGACCTTCGATGTGTTTCAGGTTGGCATAATTACCGGAAGATAGATTATCCAGAACAGCGACCTTGCAGCCTTCTGATACCAGCGTTTCAACAAGATGTGACCCGATAAACCCTGCACCTCCGGTTACCAGCGCACTTTTAAATGGCAGTTTCATATGCTTTATTCTACAATGGACAACCGGCAGCTGGCAACTATCAAATTTATTCTGTGGAACTCATTTGACTCCCACAATATTCAGCCATAACGTAAAGGTTATGGCCGACAGTAACGTCGTTACGGAAATCGTAGCCACCGCCAGCTCGCTGTCGCCTTTCATCTCCTTTGCCATCACGTAGGTTACCGTCGCTGTTGGCGAAGCCAGCAAAATAATCCCCGGAAGATAGGCATCTACCGCTACGTTGAATATGCGATACAGCAGGTAGCCAATGCCGGGCAGTAGGATGAGTTTCATCACACCCGTTGAAAGTATCGTCACCAGCCGGGACTGTACCATGTCAAATGAAAGCGAGGCACCAATAATTAATAACGCCAGGGGAAGAGCCAAATCGCTTAAAATATCGAGGCACCGTCCGAGCACCAGTGGCACCGCGATGTTCGTCATTGAAACCAATATTCCTGCCAGCGCCGATAAAATGATGGGATTACCAAGAATCTTTAAAGCAACGGCCCATCTGTGCGACGCAGCAGAATTGCGTTCCGAAAATATCTGTAAAGCAATGACGCCGAAGAGATTTTGTAAGATCATCATAAAACCGGCGAGAATGCTGGCCCGTACAAAACCGTCGCGGCCAAGATAGTAAAAAGAGACAGCTAAACCAATATAGCCCAGATTGCCGTGAATAGAATTTTGAATAAATGTACCGCGCCGGCTTCTATCAACATGAGCTATACTTCCCAAAATCCAGGCCAGCAAAAAAACGACACAGACTGCCAGCATCGCCAGCATCACAGCCATCCCGTCAAATTGACGGGACAGAGAGGTTTTCGAAATAGACCTGAAAACCATAGCCGGTATGGCAAGGTAGAACACCAGACGATTCGCCTGTTGCAGAAATTCGGGCCGCATAAAGCCGTAAACCCGCGCCAACCATCCAAGCACTATAATGACAAATATGGGAACAATGGTAGTAACAATATTCATAAGTGATCGGGTAACAAATCAGGCCGAAACTTGACTTCCGAATTAATTCGACCTAGACTCTTAATATTCTAAATTTCGTTTTTTGCTGTTGTTTATGTTAAATGCTATTCCTCGCCTGCCTTGTGTCGGCAAAATTGACTATCTGTTTAATTGTTTAATTTTTTTGATGATACGATAAAAGAGAACGGATTGGAGAGATGAACTCACTTTACCCTTAATACGATACCGTCTCGAATACAACTTTAATATCAAAAGCCATGCAAACACATATTCAAATCAAATTATTTGCTACCCTGCGAAGATTTATGCCCGCATCTGCTGATAACTATGCTATCGAGGCGGGCACCTCCATCCGCTCGCTGCTTCAGCAACTAGACATACCGGAAGATAAGGCCAAGCTTATTTTCATCGATGGATTAAAGGCCGAGCTGACAACCGTCTTGAAAGGCGGTGAGCGGATCGGCATTTTCCCTCCGGTTGGCGGTGGATAATATTGAACACAGAAGCGATTTTATCCCATCGCTTTTGCACAACACTTCATACTTGACAGCCATAACGCTTTTGGCCATACTTTTATGGAATAAAATAAGATGAACCTCTCCCGGGTTTTTCAAAAACCCGACAGCCTGAGGTTTTGAAATCAATTTATCGATAAAAGAGGATTGCAATGTCCAGAGTTTACCTGGTCGTCACCGCCGTCGGTCATGATAAGCGGGGAACCGTCGAAAAAATTACCGATATAATCGTTGCGCATCATGCCAATATCGAAGAAAGTAAAATGGCCCGGTTAGGGGGTGAGTTTGCCGTCATAATGCTGCTTTCTTTATCAGATCAAAATGTGGAAAGCATCATCAACGGCTTCGATAATCTACAGACCCAAGGATTAACCATTACCTCCCGGAAAACCGATTTTTCGCGCCTTCAGAAATTTAAGGGCTATGTCCCCTATGAGATTTCGGTAATTGGCGCTGACCATGAAGGCATTGTTAACAGTGTGGCCAGCTATCTGGCTTCTGAGCAGATTAACATTGAAGAAATGGATACGACTGTCACCAATGCGCCGAACACCGGTACTCCGCTTTTTGCAATGTCAGCCCGAGTACAGGCACCGCCAGATCTGAGTCTAAGCCAGCTGCGCAAAAAGCTGGCGAAAGTTGGCGATGAACTCGACGTCGACATCGAAGTGAAGGTACCTGTCAGCTAATACGATATAATCTGCTATTTCCCAACGTCGACGGTTGTCTTTGGATAAATTGCCGGATTTGTAGTCAGCGTCCAGATATGCGGTTTTTTTTTTGGGAGATAAGAATATGAAGGAGGGCAAGTTCATGATATTCATTTGTCGGCACATGAGATCCGTATCGGTTATATTGTTCGTGGCTATTGCCACCAGTTTTTGCGCTTCAAAGAATTTTTTAAAAGTCAATTACCAGCTTCCTATGGAATCAGCTGAACTGAAGGAAACCAGAGTGGCTTTGACGATTAAGGATATGAGAGCAAATTCCACAATTGTCACCCCAAGCGCCAAAAAGGCGCTTAAAAATTTTACCGGACATTTTGCCCTGATAGTGGTTAAGGAAAATAAGGATGACAAATTGGCTGGTGCCTTCGGCCTGAGTTCAATGATAAGAGAAATATTTCGACACCGGCTCGAAAATGCCGGCGTCCAGGTTGTGACGGATGAAGATTTCGGGGACTCAATTGTCGAAATCGTTTTGAAGGAGTTTAAGCTCGATCTCCAAAATCGAAAGTGGATTATCCAAATGAACTATCAAGCCAATTTGATAAAGCAGAATAGGGTCGTTGCCGGCGAGACGATCACGGGCCGAGCAGAGCGATTACGAGTCATAAGTGGCAAAAATGCCGAAATGATCATTGGAGAGCTCGTGAGCGACGTGGTAAACCGTCTCAATTTAAGCCAACTTCTCAAGACGGCAGGGACTTAGCGTTTGGATTGCGCTTGGTTTAGGTGCGCGGTGCGTCTGATGAGCATTCCCATTAAAGCGATCTTTCGCTTAAACCAGATTCAATAACGTTTGAATTTTCCGTCGGCCTTTCCCGCTGTCAAACATAATTTTCTGCAAATCCTGATCCGTAATTTTCATTCGATCCAGCA
Organism: Desulfobacterales bacterium; assembly: GCA_050053555.1. GTDB lineage: Bacteria > Desulfobacterota > Desulfobacteria > Desulfobacterales > JAHEIW01 > JAHEIW01. The sequence continues at coordinate 4,381 of JASFTL010000059.1, read as the reverse complement.
CATCACTATAAAATCGGTACGCCAGCCCATCCACGCCGGTGCCGTAACCCATCATCATACAAACGATATCCGCCAGATAAACCATAGCGGTTTCAACGTCGTTTCGGCTGCCTTCTTCTGACATATGGTGGTTACGAATCATATAAATCAGTTTTTTGCCAAATCGCCATTTCTGTCCCACCATGGCACCGAGCTCTTCATGATTCATACCGATAACCTCTTTTTCGGCTTCATTGAAACTGTAACCTTTTGATTCCACCAGAATATTTATTTTTTCGTATGAAAAAGCCACGTATCTGCCCATAAGTAATTTGCCGATATCTTTTAAGAGAGCAGCTGTAAATATTAGATGTTTTTTGTTTGCCAGCCCATAATTCTCCGCCAGAATTTTCGCAATATGAGCTGAATAAACGGCGTGATGCCAGAGCTCTCCCTCACCAAGCCCGTAACCATCCGGTTCATCTTTGAAATTCCCAGCTGTGGTATTCAGCAAAACCAGTTCAACAATTTGATCCAATCCCAACAACGTTATGGCATCCCGGACAGATTCAACCTTGCGCGCCAGGCCGAAGAAAGCCGAATTGCATATTTTGAGCAAGCTGGCCGTAATGGAAGGATCATGAATGATCAGGTCGGAAATATCGGACATGGAACTATTCTCATCTTCAGCCAGCGCCATAATCTGTGCAGCTACAGGCGGAATTGGAGTCAGTGTATCAATTCCACTGATGATATCTTCGATATTCGTCATAGGTTCGCCTCTCCCTGGCCTATGATTTGTATGGTGCTACAGCCGCTGCTAATTTCCAAGCTTAACGTTCTCTTTACACAACCACCAACATCTTCATGATGGATGATTATATTCCTGCGCAATAAAAAAGATGTTATGGCCTGGTGGTTCTTAAGGCCGATATTAAAGCTAAAAGCCTGGTCCAATATCTTTGCCCCGCCGGCTATCACCACTTTCATCGTTTCGGTTTTCACACCGATATCCTGTAAGGCATCCAGCAGAGTCTGCATTCCTGTATCTGCAAACATACACGGAAAACGTTTCGCTTTTTCGCGCAATATCATTGAAGAATCCGGTAAAACAAAATTTAATAAAGCACCGGCTCCACTAACCGCATCATACATGGATACGCCGATCCCTGAACCAATCGAAAACGCAACCAGCGTCTCAGCTGAATTCGTACTGATTTTTGATTCGCAAAAGTTGACAGCCGTCATGACCGAAAGCGGACTTGCAGATATCGGCATATTTCGCATTTGAATATCCGTAAATCAAATTTTTATATCAACATGTAAATTCGACACCTTATACCCTATATCGGTCGGAAACGTCAGAAACTTAAGCCGCCAGAGAGTCAATCTGAAGATGATCCACATTGATTAGGATCGATTACGGTGCCGTTTTTGAAAAGGATTGTATATTTGGGTATAAATAATTATCTTGATGCTAAGCTTAAAATGAATTATGGACTCTGGAATATTTAAATTAAAAGGATCGTTATGGTGCTTAACTTGTCGTCCCTGTCAATATCTCTGCTTATTTTCCACCCCGCCGCAGATGGCTGGAGGTTGAGCGTCCGATCTATTTGGTAAGGAGGATTTAACAATGGGATCTAAAGAGTGGAAAGTGCACAATCCTTCGGGAAGTAAACGCGTCATCGTAACCAAAGAGCTTCCCGGAGAAAGGTGGCTGGATATTCTTGCTCAGGCTGGATGTAAGGTGGAAATCGGTACTTCAACAGATATTTTAAATGTTGCGGAAATAGCAGCTGCAATTGGAAATAATTGTGACGGCGCCATTGGTCAACTCACCGAAGATTGGGGAGAAGAATTGTTTGCTGCCCTTGCCAAGGCAGGTGGCAAAGCATATAGCAATTACGCGGTCGGATTTAACAATATCGATCTGGACGCGGCCACCAGACACGCTATTCCGGTGGGAAACACACCGGGCGTATTAACCGAAACCACCGCCCAAATGGCCGTTGCGCTGACCTTCGCAGCTGCCCGCAGGGTCGGCGAAGCTGAACGCTTCTTATTAGATGGAAGATACAAAGGATGGTTACCCACTCTTTTTTTGGGTAATCTCCTCTGGCGAAAAACACTGGGTGTTATCGGTGCCGGCCGTATTGGTGCGACATATGCTCACATGATGGTCGAAGGCCACAAAATGAATCTTATCTATTTTGATCCCTATCCCAACAAAGAACTTGAAGATTATTTTGTGCACTATTCCGAATTTTTGACATCCCAAGGGATCGCACCGGTAACCTGCAGGCGCGTTGAGCGTGTTGAAGATTTGTTACGGGAAGCCGATTGTGTCAGCATCCACACCATTCTTGATGATTCCACCCATCACCTGATCAACAAACAGCGACTGAGCCTGATGAAAGAAAATGCCATCCTGGTCAACACCAGCCGCGGCCCGGTTATCGATGAGTCGGCACTGGTGGAACACTGTCGAGCACACCCTGAATTCAGAGTCGGTCTGGATGTTTTTGAAGACGAACCCGAATTAAAACCGGGTCTTGAAGATCTGGATAATGTAGTTAAGGTGCCCCATATTGCCTCGGCCACCAGCTGGACGCGGCAGGGCATGGCAACGCTTGCAGCAAGCAATGTCGCGGCAATTCTGATGGGGCGTCCGGTCTGGCAAAAACCGGATATCTCAGCATTTTTAGAAGGCGAGCCACCCAAGGCCGCCCCCAGCATTCTCAATGCAAAAGAATTAGGAATTCCTGAATATGATGGATAATCTGAGCCACTTCAAATATTTACATCTATCAACAGGGGAGGTGCGATGAATATTGCTGACCGGATTTCTCGATTGGGAACGGAAACCGCTTTTGCTGTATCTGCGGAAGCCGCTGCTTTTGCGGCTGAAGGTAATAAAGTATATCCTTTTCATTTAGGCGACATGAACCTATTGACACCGTCCAACGTAATGGCGGCAGCGGTCAAGGCCATGAAGGAAGGTAAAACCGGTTATTGCCCCAATGCCGGCATTCCGCAGTTGCGTGAAATATTGGCTGCTGACGTCAGTGCTTCACACGGTCTCTCGTACAGCATGGAGAATGTGGCCATACAGCCCGGTGGTAAACCCACCATCAGCAAGTTCATTATGGCTCTGATGGAACCTGGCGATGAAGTCCTTTACCCCAATCCCGGTTACCCGATTTACGAATCTCAAATTGAGTTTCACGGGGGTGTGGCCGTGCCCTACAGTTATATCGAAGGCAAAGACAAATTTGATATCGATATCGAAATGGTTAAGGATAGAATCACTCCCAAAACAAAGCTATTGATCCTCAATGACTTGCAGAATCCTACCGGCGCCGAATGCTCAGCTGAAGAGTTGCAACAGCTGGCCGAGATTGTGCACAAACACAATCTTTTCGTGCTATGCGATGAAGCCTATTTTGACATCCGCTATGCAGGCAAAAGTAAATCTTTCGCCTCGTTGCCGGATATGGCAGAAAGAAGCGTGATTCTTTATACCTTTTCAAAAAAATTTGCCATGACCGGCTGGCGCCTGGGGGCAAGCATCGGCCCTAAAGAAATTATCGATGTGATTGCCAAACTCAATGTCAACGATGAATCTTGCTCCAACCATTTTATCCAGTATGGGGCTATCGAGGGCCTTACCGGCGACCCAACCGAGGCCAAGCAGCTTCTCAACACCTTAAAAGAGCGGCGGGATTGCGCCGTTGATATTCTCAATTCCATCGAAGGCATCCGCTGCTTTCGTCCCAATGCCACATTTTATCTTTATCCGAATGTCACGGCAGCCATGCAAAAAAAAGGTCTAACCGATTATGATGAATTCCGCAGAACCGTCCTGCGCGAAACCGGTGTTTCGTTTTGCACCCGTTTGCACTTTGGACGCCCGTTAGAAGGTGAAGACAATTTTTACATCCGCCTGGCTTATTCAGGCATCGATACATCTGAAATTAAAGAAGGCCTTGGTAAATTCAAAGCCTTCATCGAAAGTTAAGCTGCCTTGTGTTCGTAAATATGGACATCCCTCTGGGGAAACGGGATACTGATGCCCTCAGCATCAAAGCGTTTTTTTACAGCCTCGGTGGCATCAAAAACAACTCCCCAGTAATCCCCCGCATTCACCCAGGCCCGGACAACGAAATTCACACTGCTGTCTGCCAGTTCAGATAGAGCCACCTGCAAGGGCGGATCTTTTAATACACGCTCATCATTCGACAGGATTTCAGAAATGATATTGCGGGCTTTGTCGATATCATCTTCATAACCGATACCAAAGACCATATCGGCCCGTCGGGTTCCCTTGGTAGAGAAATTGGTGATATTATCCCCGGTCAATTTGGAGTTGGGTATAATGATGGTTTTATTGTCGGGTGTT
>JASFTL010000058.1:0-12415 GCA_050053555.1 Desulfobacterales bacterium | reverse complement strand
CATTTTGCCGCTGTTTCATTCCGGAGGCCTCTTTATTCAGGCCTCACCAACCATTTACAAAGGCGCCAGCATGGTTATCCATCCGAAATTTGATCCCGTTAAGGTTTATCAAGATATCGGGCGTTACAAAGTGACCAAATTTCTGGGGGTACCAACAGTTTATCGGGCGCTCGTCAATGTTGATCCGCAAAAGAGGGGCGATATTTCATCCTTAAAGGTGTGCGCCGGGGGAGGTGAGAAAACCACACCCGACCTGTTTGAACGCTGTCGGGAAGCTGGGCTGGCATTTCGCCAGGTTATGGGGCAAACGGAAACATCGATTTTACTATGGGCTTCAGAGGAAGATTCATTTCGCAAACCGGGCACAGTGGGCCGACCGGTTTTTCACGCCGAAGTTAATATTGTCGATAAACACGGCCGTCCGGTGAAACCCGGAGACGTGGGCGAGATCGTCGTGCGTGGTTCCATTATGATGAAGGAATACTGGCAGGATCCGGTTCGCACAGAGGAGATCATTAAAAACGGTTGTCTTTATACAGGGGACTTAGCGCGCATGGATGAAGACGGATATTACTTTCTGGTTGACCGGGCCAGGGATATGTATATAACCGGCGGAGAAAATGTCTATCCCGCCGAGGTCGAACGTATCTTGAGAGAACACCCTGAAATTGAAGATATTGCCGTGGTCGGTATGCCGGACGAATCCTGGGGGGAACTGGGGCATGCGTTTGTAATTCGCAAGCCAAATTCTGGTATAGATGCCGAAGGCATCATCAATTTTTGCAAGCAGCGCTTGGCAGCATATAAGTGCCCCCGGAAAATCACTTTCTGCAAAGAATTTCCACGGACGTCCCTAGGAAAGGTAAGAAAAAGGGAGCTCATCAAAGAGTATAAAGTTTGAAAATCATCTTCGTCCTGCGACACGTAAGTCGATAAGCGATTATTCTTCCAAATTATCCTCCCATTCGATTGCCGGCAGGTGTTTTAGACAATTTTGTTTGCCTTAATTGCCTAATAAAAAAATGGCCTTTTAGCCGAAAATGGTTGGCTAAAAGGCCATAGTAGATTGCTCGCGATCGGTTATTTATTTCTTTGTTTGGCCTGTTCAATCAGTTCAACCAGACTGGTGATTTTTGGTTTGGGCTTCGCATTCAGCAATTGGTTGAACTGGTCTTCAGGTAATTCTTCCCTTAAATACTGCACAACATCAAAGTATTCCCACCAGCAGTCCAGAATCTTAAAGCAGGGCTGCTGGTCGTCACCGCAGACCTCGCAGTATTCAAATGGTACCGGGTTGCCCAGTCGCGGGCATCTTCGCACGAGGTCCCTTTTGGCTTTAGTCATAATTCTTCAATCCGAAACGAAAATTATCGACTCTTGATGATTTCCGGTTTGGGATGTTGTTCAAAAACTTTTTCGGCTTCTTCGATTTCTTTGGCCGGATATTCATAGTCAGTCAGTTGACCGGCTAGAAATTGCTCGTAAGCTCCGAGGTCAATCAATCCGTGACCGCTGAAGTTGAACAGAATCACTTTTTCTTTGCCTTCTTCTTTGGCTTTTTTGGCTTCATCCACCACACAGGCCAGGGCATGGTTGGTTTCCGGCGCAGATATAAAGCCTTCTGTTTTAGCAACCAGCATACCGGCCTCGTAGGTGGCCATCTGCGGAAAAGCCTTCGGCTCCAGAATTCCTTCAACGATTAATTGGCTAACTTGAGGGGCCATGCCATGATAGCGCAGTCCACCGGCGTGCATGGGGGGTGGTACGAACGTGTGGCCGAGGCTGTGCATGGGAAGCAAGGGTGTCATTTTGACCGTATCCCCATGGTCATACACAAATGGTGCCTTCGTCATCGTGGGACAGGCTGTCGGTTCAACCGGATGGATTGAAATATCTTTACCGTTGATTTTATCATAAGCAAAAGGAAAAGCTAAACCGGCAAAATTGCTGCCGCCGCCGGCGCATCCAATGACGACATCCGGATACTCTCCGATTTTTTCCATCTGCTTTTTGGCTTCGAGTCCAATGACCGTCTGATGCATCAGCACATGATTGAGAACGCTGCCAAGCGAATAACGGGTTTCTCCGGATTCATCGGTCACCGCTGCTTCAATGGCTTCACTGATGGCAATGCCCAGGCTGCCGGGTGTGTCCGGAGCCTGTTCGAGAATTTGCTGTCCGGCCTTGGTCTCTGTACTGGGACTGGCCACGCAGTTCGCCCCCCAGGTCGCCATCATGGTTTTTCGATAGGGCTTCTGGTCGAAACTGATCCGGACCATAAACACCTTGCATTCCAGGCCATATTGAGAACAGGCAAAAGCCAGAGCGCTGCCCCACTGGCCGGCGCCGGTTTCGGTGGTTAGGCGCTTGATGCCGAATTCTTTGTTATAATATGCTTGGGCAACAGCCGTGTTGGGTTTATGGCTTCCAGGAGGGCTGACACCCTCGTATTTATAATAAATCCTTGCAGGTGTATCTAAGGCTTTTTCAAGGGCATACGCTCTTACCAGTGGAGATGGACGCCAGATATTTAAAACCTCCAGCACACCTTCCGGGATGTCGATCCATCTTTCCGCGCTGACTTCTTGTTCGATCAGATTCATCGGGAATACCGGTGCCAGCATGTCAGGCGTTACCGGGCCCTCTGGTCCCATCGGCGGATTCATTTTGATATCAGCGTTGATATTATACCATTGACGTGGAATTTCATCTTCCGTTAAGAAAACCTTTTTCGTCTCCATGACACCCTCCTTGCTGATTGGTTGACGGTTTGTAGTTGCCACAAATTAAGAGAATTTGAATCTTAAATTGCAGATAAAGGATCCAATCTTAAGTCTGAAAAGAATTCATTTGCTAAGTTGACTTCATTTCGTATACGGTATACAAAATTTAGTCAAGCGATAATTCAGACCAAATTACAGTAAGACCCATTCTTCGAAAGTTGGGATATGGGTGCAGATTATCTAACAAAGTTAGACAGACAAATTTATAACATCAATTAATATCAAAAGATTAGAGTAATTTATTAAAGTAATTAGTGAAAATATATCAACCAGCGAGGGGGATAAACATGAACCATCGAATTTTCAATTTTTCTGCCGGTCCCTGCACTTTACCGCTTCCGGCGCTGGAAAAAGCCCAGGCTGATTTCGTTGACTATCAAGATGCGGGCATGTCCCTCATCGAAATGAGTCACCGGGGCAAGCATTATGAAGATGTACATTATGAAGCCATTGACGGTATCCGCGAAGTGCTGGATGTGCCAGAAAGCCATGACATTCTGTTCATCCAGGGCGGTGCCACCCTGCAATTTGCGATGGTGCCCTTGAATCTGATGGCCGACGGCAAAACCGCCGAATTTCTCAATACCGGAACCTGGGTTAAAAAAGCGATTGACGACGCTGAAAAGCTGGGGCCGACACAGGTCATCTGGACCGGAGAGGCAGAAAATTTTACGCGCATTCCGGATAAAGAGGAGTATAGGACAGATGATGCCGCGGCGTATCTGTATATTTGCGGTAACGAGACCATTGGCGGCATTGAGTACCATGTTTATCCGGACACGGGTTCGGTGCCGCTGGTGGCGGACATGTCCTCGCACATCATGTCGCGACCGATCGAATGGCAAAAACTCGATCTGGCGTTTGCCGGTGCTCAGAAGAATCTGGGTCCGGCCGGCCTGGCCCTGGTGATTATTCATAAAGCGCTTTTAGAAAGATGCAAAGACGGACTGCCGGCCTATCTGTCTTATAAAACCCATGCCGGTAAGGACTCGCTTTATAATACGCCTGCAGTGTTTGCCATCTACATGATGAAGCTGACAGTGGACTGGGTCAAATCACAGGGCGGACTGGCCGAAATGGAACGAAGGGCCATCGCACGCTCCAGCGCGCTTTACGATACGATCGACAGTTCAGAAGGCTGGTATCGCTGCCCGGTGGACACGGCCTCACGCTCACGGATGAATGTCTGCTTTCGCCTGCCGACAGAAGAACTGGAGGCAAAATTTATCGCCGAAGCGCTTGACGCAAATTTTTCCGGCCTGAAGGGCCACCGTTCGGTTGGCGGCTGCCGGGCGTCCATGTATAACGCCATGCCGCTTGAAGGTGCTGATCGGCTGGCGGAATTTATGCAGAAATTTAAGCAAAAAAATGCTTAAATCAGGTTTAGGGCCTTCGCCTCGCCGTAGCGGCTTCGGCCACGCAGGCGGGTGCCATGAAATTAGCTCAAAGCTCAAAGCTGAAAGCTCAAAGAAATCAAGAGATTGCGGGCTTTCTGGCTTCCCAGCTCGCGAGACTATGAACTATGAGCTATCAGCTATGAGCTAATTGTGACACCTTAACACTGAAACCTTAAGAAGTGATCTTTGTTCCGATATGGTGAATAATTGGTTATTCGATGGTTGGTAAGATGTCTGGGGGCAGGCCCAGGCCGCCGACTAAAATCGATTTGTAGGTTTCAAAAACCGTACCTTTGATGTCTGCCTGCATCTCCGGCGGGGTCTGGGCGATCATAATACCGCTTTTGAGAATACAGGCCTGGATGTTTTTGGACGGATTGAAAGTAGTGCCGAGCTGTCCGGTTGATTGAATCGGAAAGCTTCTTTTCTTTAAAAGTTTGCCCAGTTTACCCAGGTCAATATCGATTCTTTGGTTGGGAGACAGGACAAAGTTTCTACGCCCGTCTCTGGCGCAGGTTTCTTCAAAAAGCCGGTCTGTTATTTCCTCCGGCACGCCTTCAGGTTGCTGTCCGCACACCTTGCAGCTATCCACGGATTGCATTTCCAGGATATGGAATTCAAATTCTCTGAGGTCGATATAGAGCAATTTGTTGTAAAGTTTGGGTTTCTGGCCGATGATGAGTCTGACCGCTTCTGATACCTGAACCGACGAAACGATTCCGATGACTGATGGATGGACACCGACCACTGCGCAGACCGGCAGATCCTCATCCTTGAGTCCGGGCATGAAGCATTCCAGGCAAAATGTTTGTCCCGGCAACAGGGTTGATACATTCCCAAACGCTTCAATGGCAGCACCGAAGACATAGGGGATCTTTAGCCGGTTACAGGTTCGGTTGACCAGATAACGCGGCTCCGGTCGATCCAATCCGTCGATGACCACATCCATTCCGCCAATGAGTTCCTCGACGTTGAGCGAATTCAAGGATTCGGGGATCGGATCAAGCTTCACATTGGGATTGAGTTTGCCCAGTTTTTGCTGGGCGATCTCAACCTTGGGCATACCGATGGAATCCGTATCATAAAGATGCTGGCGATGAAGATCGGAGCGGGAAACAATATCGCGATCCACAATGCGCAAATACCCGATGCCCATGCCGACCAGCTGGGTGGCAATCGGTGAACCCAAACCACCCACGCCAATCAGGCATGCTTTGGCATTACGCAGTTTGAGTTGCCCGTCATATCCAATGTCGGCCAGCACGATCTGTCTCGAATAGGTTTCCAGCTCGTTATGGGTGAGTTTTTTTGGCATTTTAATCACGCGTTCCTTCAAATAGGGTTGTTAATCAAACAGAAGATTTTTGTTATCCTCTGGCATATCATTCTATCGCGGCCTTTTTATATACCATTTATGATAGGGTGTCTTCAATGGTTGCCGATAGGTCCATAAAATTTATCTGCATCTCTTTTTGATCATTTTTTTGCGGAACTTCCGCATAGGAGATACCGAATCGATGATTGATATGGATACTTTTTTGCCGGCAATACTTTTCAAGGGAAAGTTTGGTCATACTGCCTATCAGGAAAGCATTGCCTTTTGCTCCCCATTCAAAATGAGGCCCGTCTCCGCCGCTGTCTCCCATTAAAATTACTCTTTTGGGAGAAATATTATAACGATGGGCAACGGCTTCGGTGTTTTTGCTTTTATCGTTGGTCTCAAATAGGTCATAAATATCATCAGGATCCGTGTCTCGGGATGGGTAACGAATCATTGGATGTGCGGAAATAGCCGGAATTCGGGGAAGCAGTCCTTTTGCAAAAACCCGCTGGAAATAGCCGATCATGCCGGTCGTGTTGATCATAAAAAGAATATCGTTGTTTAAACACCATTCGATGAGTTGCGGTACACCTTTATAGGTCAAAAAGCGATTGTCCAGATAGGCATCCATCTGTTCGATTGTAATGCTATTGGGCAACCGTTTCTGAATCCTGCGGGTGGCCTCCCCTAATGCTATCATGTTGCTTGTATATTGTTTGAAAATAGTTCCTAATTCCGTGGTTAATTCCGGATAGTTAAAAGAAATGCAATCAAAAGGGCTGCACGGTGCCAAGCATTCACTCCAGTCTGACGAAAAAATGGCTTTATACATTTTATTCTTGACTCCCATCCACCTTATCTTGTTAGCTTTTTATGAATCTAAAAACAAGATGCAATTGCGTATATGTTTTTTGACATTCGATGACAAATGTATGAGTTTATACCCAATAAAAATTTGAAAAAGGTCGTCAATCTTGAATAAAAAAGAGGCATACAAAAGAGTAGCGGAAAACTATTTTAACTATCTGGCCGAGCGCTTTCCCGTCATGTGCGCCAGCGATGAATTTGACTTTTTTCCCCGAGCTGAAAATGCCTGCAAACACTATGACAAACTGGATAAAATCGAAGCTGTTATGATCGAGGAAGCCATCGATCAGTTAAAGGAATTTCAAAAAGACTTCGCTCAAAAAAACGACCAAGCAGAGGATCTCGATAGTCACATCGATCGAAAGTTACTCCAGGCCAATGCTGCTGGCATTTTGATTGAACTGGATACCAAACGTTCATGGCAGTACAATCCGTTGCTGTATTTAAAAATTGCGTTCATCGGTCTGGAACACGCCTTGATAAAACCCGCCAAAGAATCAAAAGAGGTCCAGGAAAGAGCACTGGCGCGTCTAGCGGGTATTCCTGATATTCTCAAAAATGGAATACATAATATCCAATCTGTGCCTGAAACCTATTATCAGGCGTCATTGCAGATGGCGCAGGATTGCAAGCTCTACCTGAACGAAATTGGCCAGATGCTGTCAAAGCGGTTTCCAGATCGGCATCATGTGGCTTTACAAACCATGAAAAATGCCGAGGCTGCCCTCGAGAGCTTTATACGATTTCTAAAATCCATATCTCCTGAACCTGATCGGCAATTCGCGGTTTCCACTTTGGAGACATCCTTAAAAGATCATTTTTTATCGAAGCATACACCTGAAGAAATATTTGTAATCGCCAGAGAAGAATGGCACGAGATTTTAGGACAGCTGGAAAGCCTGCAATTTCAAATAGACGCTAATACAACCTGGGCGCAGCTGTATCATACCTATATGCCTTCTCAATTAGAGGAAAAGGCCATCATTAGGCTTTATGAAGATGAAATCGATCGCTTGCGCGCATTTTTCAGCCAACACGGTTTTGATGCGGACTTTTTAAGTGCCCCTATTGAGATTGACTACACGCCGACCTACCTGAAATCCATACGAAGCTCTGCTTCCTTTGCAGCGGCATTTAGCCGGAATCCACAGGAAAAGAGTTATTTTTATATTTCCACTCATTTCCCACGACATAACAGCAAAGAAAGCGACAATCATCTTCAAAGACGTCTGAATCGCGAATATAAAATGCTGACCGCTCACGAAACAATTCCAGGGCATCATTTTCTGGACTCTTTTCGTCGCCATCTAAAAAATCCAGTTCGCAGACAGATCGAATCTCCGCTTTTTTATGAGGGCTGGGCCTCCTATGCAGAATCCATTCTGATCGAATATGGCTATTTGAAAGATCGACGAGAATTGCTCGTCAGTACCAAAAGAAATCTCTGGCGCTCTGCTCGATGTCAAATTGATGTGGGACTTACAATTGGAAAACTTGCAGAAAATGCGGCAGTTGAATTATTACATACCTGCGGATTTGCATCGGCAGAAGCCGCCAGACAGCTGGATCGATTTCGCCTGAATCCCGGTTATCAGCTATGCTATTGTTATGGCAGTCATGAGTTTAAACGCTTACGGGAAAAATTCGGGGATCTTTTAAGCGGCAAAGACTATTACAGATTTCTTCTGGAAGGCGGGGAATTGCCGTTTCATCTGATTGAGAGACGATTTGAAAACCTTCGTCACAATGTCTCATCTAATTCGGAATGAGGACCAGATCAAATTCTCCCCTTTTGGAACCTTTTTCCGGATAATGCTGGGTGGTCAGGGTTTTAAAGCCGTCGGCGGTCACGCGAATATGAATATGCGGTGGGCGCCGCAAATAAGAAGGCGGCGGATGGCTTTCAAACTGATATTCACCCGACTCATCGGCCAATAGCGTTGCCCGATAATCATCTTTATATTCTCCGTCTGGACCCGCCATCCATAATTCAATCTGTGCGTGCTTGATCGGCGTGCAATTCTTTGAGGACAACACCCTGCCGTATAATTCATATCCTCTTCCCACGCTGTCTCGCAACGGCGCTTTGGGTTTATAAAAAGGGCCCAATGCATCAGGAGGTGTGGGCGTGCAGCCGATACTGATTTTTTTTGATTGCGCAGTCATATATGAATTCTCCGCTAAAATTAATTTTGAAAATAAAGTCGGAGAAAGCAAAAATATCAAAGAAAAAGTTAAAATTAATATTTTTCTTGGACCTGATTTCATTTGTTTCAAAATGATAGACGTTATTTTCATTTATGCACCCATCGAATATCTGAGTCGCATGCATATCGATAGGCAACACCTATAATATAAGTCCAATAATTTTGAGTTCAAATTAATTGATTTCCGCTTGGTATTCTTCCAGCGGCAGAGACATCGGGGAATTATCTAAGACTGGACGTTTTACATCCGGCATTGCGCCGTATAAATACCGGATTTCAGCCTTATCTTCCAATGGACGCTCCAGGTGTATTCGGATCGTCCGGGGATCATGGCGGTATACGTTCGTGATAGGAACGGCAGCGCCCCCGGCGATTACTTCCCAACCGCTTATTCCGGACACAGGAGTGAAATCACTGCCTCCGTTGTGTTGAATTCTGATCTCGATCGTTCGGTTGTCGATTCGATTGACATTGGTCACTCTTGGCCCTCGATGATATGTCTCTTCACCGATAAGGTGTAATATCGATTGAGCGACTCTGCGTCCCAGTGTCGTATACGCTTTTGGTGTGAGATGCTGCTTGCCATGATTTTTTAGATCAAGCGTTGTGGCTGCGAGGTAACTGTTTTTAACATTTTCGACGACGTGTTTTTGGGCGTTGCGAATGGCCTGATGGGTATTGTCTTTACCGCCGGGTCTCTTGATCATCATTACAACCAGAAATGGGAGGTCTTCAAAATCAGAACCATTGGTTATATCCATTCGCACTTGATTGGTGATAAAACTTTCAAGAGAGGCGGCATATTCTTCCGTGGTGACCGTGCCCCGTGCAGCGTCCGCTTCGCCTTGTATCCAGATGACAAATTCGACTGCCCCTCCTGTATCTGATACCCCTGAAACAAAACGATTATATATCGATCCCGGCGTTGTGTCCTCCCAGTACCCCGTACCCCAGTCAGCTTCTTTTCTCAGTCCCGAGCCGTTTTTCGAATAATCCAACAGCCCGACCGGGATGCCCAGCCGGTCTATTATTTGGTGGCCAAACGCGATGGCTGCATTTCCCAGCTTGCTGAATTCTGACCACTGGTTATTCGTAAATTTTCGCAGAAGAGGATGTGCCTCCAAATCGGTACCGGTGTAAAACCATTCTTTCATATTCGACTGTCCCAGACAGGCCACAAGCATTCCGACACCCCATTTATGGGTTCCATGACTTGAAATTTCAGGATGGGTCGTGCTTCGGACCTGAAGGTTATACCAACCGCCTTGCGGCACATCCGCAAGTGCACCGACAAAAATTCCGTTACGCGGTGATGCATCGATGATGGTCCACGGAACGACCGTTTCAAAGGTACCATCTCTGACAACTCGCGCCTCTATTGCGTCTACCTGTTGCGTGTATGTCCCAGACACAACGATATTCGCGCTGCGGCTTTTACGCTGAAAAATGCGTCCGTTGACGAAATCGCTCAAATTGATCGCGGGAGACCTCAAGGTGGCGATTTCACCAGATATGGACGCGGGTTCACCCTTGCGGGCGTTTTTCGGACCACCGGATACGGATCTCGAGTTGCCGGTTGCAATTTTCGATGCGGAATCCGATGTTCTCGTTTCTTTCGGACTAAGAAGATCCATATTCTCGCTGGCAGTTATTTCGATGGTAGACCTTTTTAACCTCGCCAACTCAGAGTCTGCGGATGGGAGCATTTTAGAATGAAAGTCAGCGTCGCGGTTTTTCGGATACGGCACTCGAACGTCGGCTTCGGGCCGTGATCGGGTTAACACCACTTCTGATTTTACCTGAGACTGAGTTGAATTTGCTTTTAAATCCGTTTTGGCCATAACGGTTTTTTCAGGCGCTGGTTTTGGGACACGAAAACGGTCTGGAAACTCGAGTATCTCAGCTGAATTTAACATGAGAACGCCGGGCTTGTCGCCCGGATGAATGCTTAGCGATAATGAATTTCGAAAAGGCAATGGCAAATACAGCTTTGAGAGCCCGGATTTGAGTGGTTTACGGGTAAAATAGGGCAGGCGGTTAACATATTTTATTTTCATCTGGTCTGTGTGAGACGATATAACCGTCAGCTTCAGCACTCTGAAGATTCTTTTGCTGGAACCTGGAATGGACAGGAGTTTGAAGTGGGATTTATGTCCTACGGATTTTATCTGCAAACCGGTACCCTGCTGCTTCAGCGATATATTTGATACGGCGACCGCAGTTTGAAGGTCGAGCGGGTGCCTGATGGGCAACAATGCTTCAGCTTCGAATATAGAAAATATTTTGTCTATTTCAATCTGTATGGTCCCCAGTTCAGACTCGGCTCTTTCGAGCAATATAATATCATAGGAGCGCAAATCTTCTTCGTGCTGTCTTGACGGGATGCGGTCAACCCGGATGACGTCGAGCTGGCTGAACATCTGTTCCATGTACGGGAGTTGGTTTTGAATGAAATCATCGCCATACACAATACCGTAAGGAAGGCCAGGTTGCCCGGAACCCCTGGACTGTCTGACAGACTCATCCTCAGCTGCAGTCGACAATCCCATCATTTGTTTTTTGAGATCGCCGGAACTGACCGGTCCGATAGGCGTGAATTCCAATGCCTGTTTCTTTGCATGATCCTTGAAGATGTGTTGGTGGATTGCAGCCGCAGCGACCAATGCGCCCTGATCATTCCAATGGCGGCTGGTTGCATCGTAGAGCAGGGCATCACTTTTCTTTGCATTTTTCATCAATTGATCAAGTCTCACAAAATTCTTTAAGCGATGTGTTTCAGTCGCCTTGAGGAACAGGTCGTATTGATTGACGTTGCATGCCGGGCTTCGCGGCAATGGGCCGACAAACTCAGGGTAAATGGTGGATTTGTTCGGGGCCA
This sequence comes from Desulfobacterales bacterium, assembly GCA_050053555.1. Taxonomy (GTDB): domain Bacteria; phylum Desulfobacterota; class Desulfobacteria; order Desulfobacterales; family JAHEIW01; genus JAHEIW01. Next base: position 962 of record JASFTL010000058.1, on the reverse strand, counting down.
CAATGAAAAAAAAACGGCGTCCTGTAACTGCCATCAGCCTTTCAATGGCCTGAAGCTCCAACGCCAGCTGTTCGATGTCTTGTCTTGCACCACAGGCCTCTTTTCGGTAGTCATCGATGGATTGACGGCTATAAAGCCATCCATCGGTGCCGACATGAACATCATTGGCATCGGTCATGCGGAAGAGACGGTAGTCGAGCCACCTTTTGATGTAAATGAGCGGGCTTCGCAGCGAAAAGCTGTCGTTAAAATACTGGTCAAAAGACAGATAGTAGTCGTTGTCGAGTAGGGCTTGTGTGTCCATCCGGGGCGGTTTTAGGCCGAGGCGTTCCACATCGATGCCTACATCCAGTTCGATAAGCCATACGATCGCCGGTGCCAGCAAAATTAGGATAAATATTAACGTTAAAATCTTTCTCATTGTTCGTTTAAAACCGATAGTAAATGAAAGGACTGCTGGCGCCGCCAACAATAAGTGCCGCACAGTAGGGAAGCAACACCAGGATCATTAAAGCTCCTGCAAACAGTGGTATCGGATCTTTTTTGTTTGTTAAATACCTTGTCATCAAAAAATTACCGGGGAAAAAAAAGACCGGCAACGCGCTCAGCAAAAATAAAACGTTTCGGTGGTTCAGCGCCCGACTGAGTTCGTAAGAAATTGGCCAATCGGTGAGTGTGAACATGGCTTCCAGGAATCTGATCGCCTGGGATATGTCTTGTGAGCGAAAAAGCACCCAGCCGATGATAACGATTAACATCGTTAATAACCGGCGCATCAAATTGTACTTTTCCTGGGATAGATCACGCATACCGGTGATGCGCTCGATGATCAAAAAAACACCGTGGTAAATCCCCCAAAACAGAAATGTCCAGCTGGCGCCGTGCCAGAGTCCGCACAAAACGCAAACGGCCGCCATGTTTAGACAGGTTCTGCTTGTTCCCCGCCGGTTGCCGCCAAGGGG
>JASFTL010000057.1:0-12504 GCA_050053555.1 Desulfobacterales bacterium | reverse complement strand
TGTGGTAAAATTGCTTTTATACATCTCCTGTACCCTGCACTCCGAATTTACACCTCTTCTCTTTTTTCTTTGGCACGCGTAAGGGCTTTTTGACCCATGCGTTTGACGAGGACGCCAACCATTTCTCTTCGGTACCAGGCAACCCCCCGGATACTGTCCCTGACCTTGGACTCCTGGCCTGCAATCCGGCCGGCCTCAGACAGATTTTTATCGTTTACGGTTTTTCCCTTAAGGTATTTCTCGGCCTCTAAGGCCCTGAAGGGTGTGGGAGCCGCTACCCCCAGACAGATTCGCGCTTTTGCGCAGGTGGCTAAATCTTCTTCGAGACTCAACAAAACCCCTACCCCCAGCATGGGCAGTTCCATCGCCTCTCTTCTGCCATGCTTGACATACGCACTTCCGGTGCGTGGTGCTAAAGGCGGAATCACAATCTCGGTCAGTATTTCTCCTCCCTCGAGATCGCATTGCCCGGGCCCCAGAAAAAACCGTCTGAGATCCATCGAACGCTGACCTTTTGTGCCGTAAATATTCGCTTTTGCGTCGAGCGCAATCAGCGGAATCGCACCGTCGGCCGAAGGCACGGCATTGACGAGATTCCCACCAATGGTAGCCACATTGCGTATCTGCACGGATCCGATATTTTTGAGCGCATCATGAATTATGGGGTATTGATGCTGTATCAATGTTGATTGTTCTATTGCCCGATGGGTGCAAAACGCACCGATATAAAGTTCCCCGGTTTCATGATTCAAAAAAGGGCGATCTTGGCCGATAATGTGTTTCAATGAAATGAGGTAATCAGGTGCAAGTTTGCCCTCTTTGATCTTGACTAAGACATCGGTCCCCCCGGCCACATATTTGGCCCGTTCGCCATGAGATGCGTGCAAGGAAATTGCCTCATCCAAAGTTTTAGGCGTTAAATACGTAAACGGTCTCATTTAAGTACCTCTGCAAATAGGTTGAAATGCCTAAAATGATCTAAATTGCCTAAAAATGTATTAGGCCTAAATTCCTCATCTATTTTTGTGATTTTATTCCCTATCCCACCTTCAGCACAAGCGCTGCTGCCGTGTCACCTGCCGCACAACCCGCGAAGAGCATGTACCCTCCGCCTTTCATGGCGGCCTCTTCAATTCCCTCAATGATAAGGCGTCCGCCGGTGGGTCCTTGCGGATGGCCGTAGATCAGCGAACAACCAAAATTATTCATATCGTTGACATCGATCTTAAAATTATTGGCAAGATGGATATCATTGGCAGCAAATGGATTGTGGGTCTTGATCACTTTAACGTCGTTAATGCCAATACCGGCATTCTCCAAGGCCATCTGGACCGAAGGATATACTGCTGCGGCCATAAAAGCCGGCCGCTCACGGGCATATCCATACGAAACGACCTGGATCTCTAATTTGGGATCCGCACTTAATTCCTTGGCCTTGTCTCTGGTTGTTACGATAATGCCGCAGTTGCCGTCGGCTGGATGCGTCTGAGCGCCAAAAGTATGAACGCCATCGGGCATCACCGGCCTTAATTTGGCCAAACCCTCGGCTGTGGATTCCATAATACCTTCATCGGCTTCAACCATAACGGTTTGCTTTTTTGAGACGTTAACCTCCACCGGGAACATGTAGCGTTTTTGAAAAGCGCGATCATCGGCTAATGCATCCTGATATTGCTCATAACGCCGTAATGCGACCGCATCACACTGCTCCCGGGTAATACCGGTCTCGGCCGCCACGTTCTCGGCCGTTTTAACCATGGCTGCGCCGGCCCAGGGATCTTTGTTGAAGTTATCCATGACCCAGTCTTCCGATGTTACCTGTCCGCCCGGCCCCAGAGGATTCGGCCAGACGGCGTGCGGCCCATTCGAACAGCGATCGGTCATTAGACAAAACGGGGTTTCGTACAGACCGGTTTCCACTCCAACGCTTGCATGATAAACGGCAACCGTGGATGTCGAACAGGCCTGGCTGACCAACAAACCGGGAATGCCCTTTGCTCCAGTAAGAGCGGCCGCCCAGGGTCCGCCATAAAATCCATGCGGCTGGTGAACGGTTATGCCCAAAAAGAAATAATCGAATATTTTGGGATCCCAGCTTTTCTGTTCGAGCCAGCGTTTGGCGGTTGCGGCACCCAATATAATCGAATTCTCATTTGCCATGGTTCCCTGCCAGCGGGAAAACGGTGAGCTGTAATATCCCCCATACGGTATGAACGCTTTTTGCAACATCTCAAAATCCTCCTTGCGAATTCCGGCTGGACCGCAATTCGTTTTAAAAGTTATTTGTTATTCGTTATTCTTGAAGGTAAGTGCTTTTTCTATACACGCAGGCTAATCTACACGATTATCGAAAAACCGCTTGGCCTTCCTTTCCGATCTGGGCAGCGAACCGTAATCCAATACTTCCACCTCAGCGCTGACCATTATCTTGCTTTTTATTTCTTTAGCGATTATTTGGGCGAGTTCTGGCCTGCGGGATTGATCAACGTCTTCTTGACACTCCACTCGGATGGACATATGGTCTTTGCCGTCTTCTTTTCTGTCCAGGTGGACCTGATATTCGCAACTGGCGTCGGGAATAGTTGAAAGCACCTGGTCAATCTGGCCTGGATAAACATTAACGGCTCTAAATATGATCATATCGTCCGAACGCCCTAAAATCCGGTCGTGCATCGGCAGCACACTGCCGCACGAACACGGCTGTTCGATCAGCCGTGTCAGGTCCCGAGTTCGGTAACGAATTAAAGGTGACGCTTCCTTGCAAAGGCTGGTGACGACCATTTCTCCGGTTTCACCGACAGGTACCGGCTCCAATGTCTCCGGATCGACAATTTCGATGATATAGTAATCCGCCCAGTAGTGGATGCCCTCATGTTGTTGACAATCCAGTCCTGTGCCCGGACCGTAGAGCTCCGTCATGCCGGTAATATCGAACATGTCCGTCAAACCCAGCAGATCTTGTATACGCTTACGCATGGCATCACTGCTGCGCTCGGAACCGAATATCATTTTGTCTAGGGCGATTTTATCTTTCAGGCCTCTGCGATTAACTTCTTCTGCCATCAGCAGCCCCATGGATGCCGTGCAGCACATTACTGTAGACTGTAAGTCCGTCAGAAACTGACACTGCATGTCTATATTACCGGGACCGACCGGAAGCGCCATTGCACCGAACTTTTCGCACCCCAGCTGAAAGCCCACCCCAGCCGTCCAAACGCCATACCCGACTGCGATTTGCACCCGGTCTTTCCGGGTAAGGCCCGCCAGTTCATAGCATCTGGCGAAAAAATGAGTCCAATCGTCGATATCCTTCTGGGTGTATGAGAGGATTTTACGTTTGCCGGTGGTTCCGGATGACGCATGTATTCTGACAATCTGCGATTCGGGAACTGAAAGTAGTGGAAAAGGATAGCCCTCACGCAGATCATCGGCCGCGGTAAAAGGCAGCTTTTGAATGTCATCCAGAGATTTTATGCCATCCGCCTGCACACCGGCTCCATCGAGTTTCTGGCGATAAAAGTCAGATCCCTGATAGGCATGGGCAACCGTCCACCGAAGCCCGTTTAACTGATGTATTTTTAGCGCCTCAATATCATTAAATGCCGGCATAAAGGTTTTGGGCATCATCCATCTCCCTCACGAAGTTGTAGCGTTATTTACTTACCCCGCTTATTTCGTATTTTGCGTGTTTCTTCCAAATTAACTTTCAAGGTTTGCGGATCAATAGCAACACCGTAGTCGCTGCGCGCCTTTTCGATGCTCACGTATTCGTTGACCACATCCTTTTCGACTGCCAGCGGATCTCTCTCCATCGGGTCACCATAACCGCCACCGCCAGCGCTGTGAAACTCAATGACATCACCGGATTCACACAAGCTTAATCCACTGGGGTCACCGGGCTGACGGTTAACGATAAATTGAGCTTTGTTGGCCGAACCGCCCTTAAACAGGCCCTTGGGCGCATAGCGGTATCTTCCGGCCTGAATGGCAATGGAGGTCGGCGGCTCAGGCGCAAATTCGTCGTTGGGAACCCGGATCACAAATTTTCTGCCCAGCCCGCCGCGCATCTTGCCGGGTCCCCCGGAATTGCAAATCAGACTGCGCTCTTCTACAATAAGGGGTGTATCGCTTTCAAAGATTTCCACAGGCGTATTGGCGCCATTCGCGGGAAAGATGGCGCAGTGGTGACCATCCATTTTACTGCTGGCGCCCATTCCACCGCCACGAATGATCATGGTCAACCAGGGCTTGCCGTTATAGCGCTTGCCGTAAAAAATGTTGGTTTGAGCCGGTGTGCCGCCGCTTTCGGCAATGATGTTGTCCGGTGTTGCGTGCGCTAATGCTTTGAACACCATCTCGGTCATAAAATGGCCGATCTGCATTCGTGCGGCGACAGCTGCCGGAAATTTACAATTGACCACGCTGCCTTCCGGCGCGGTCATCTCTACGGGCCGGATGGCGCCTTCGTTGATGGGGATGTCCGGATCGAATGCGCTCTTAACAGCCATAAAAACATAAGCATATGTAAAATTATAGACCACATTGCCGCCCCAGTCGACTTGAGAAGACGTTCCGTCAAAGTCGATATGAATATCGCTGCTATTTACCTGCACGCTCAATTTAATCGTGATATCTTTTCTCTTGCCGGCCCCTTCAATTATGCCTTCATAAGGATAGACACCATCCGGGATTTTATCGATGGCGGCCCGCATACTGGTTTCGGTTCGATCAATAATTTCATCCGCCAGATCGTCCAGTGAATCCAGGCCCTCATCTTCAAGCATTTCGATGATCTTTTGCGAGCACACGTGATTGGCGGCTACCTGTGAGCGTATATCCCCGGTGACTTCCTCGGGGGTTCTCACATTCCACCGGATCATATTGAGCACAGATTCATTTAAAACGCCGGCATCATAAAGTTTTATCGGAGGGATAAATAGCCCTTCCTCATAAACCTGACGGTTATCGGAGGCCACTCTTCCGCCTATATCCGAGTGGTGAAAAACACAGGCGGTAAACGCAACCGGTTTTTCTTTAAAAAAGATCGGACTTAAAACGCAGACATCATTTAAATGACCCGCCAGCAGCCAGGGATCGTTCACAATAAACACATCTCCCGGCCGATAATCTTCTATCGGAATCGAGTTAATGATGGTCTTGACCCCCAAGGCCATCGCGCCGGCTTGGCCAGGAGTACAGAAGGTCCCCTGAACCAGTTCCTGTCCACGGCTGTCGGTAAACATACAGGTATAATCATGGGCATCTCTCAATAGGCTTGAAAAGGCCGTCCTGGCAACAGAAGCATCGGCTTCATCAACGATTGAGATCAACCGGCGCCATAAAATTTCCAGCATAATCGGATCAAATTTGGATGACATTGTCTACTTTCTGCTCAATTACGATCGGGTGTTAACGATCATATAGATTACATTGTAACTTTTATTCTATTCGACATGATTTACAGGATTCATAGGATATTTTATTTTTACTGGCTTTCCGGATGAAAGCCAGTAAACCCAATTAGCGTTCGGCTGAAAAAATATAAAAGCTTTATTTACATCAAATTCAATAATTAAAATAATTCTTTTTCACTTAAAACTTTATATATTTCCGCCTTACTATGATTACTAATCTCGAATTCAGTTTTTGTTCTTTTTTTGTCATTCCAGCATCCGCGCTCTGTTTTCTGGCTGCTGTCTCCTGTTATCTTTCTTCTGACATCAAATCAATCCAGACAAACCCATACTCATCAACAGACGCTTCGGCATCTTCACCAACGATAATCGTTGATTCCTTTTCTTCGATAATCGCCGGCCCTGGCAAAGCGGCGCCGGCAAACAGTTTGAACCGATCAAATACCTTAAAGGGGATATACGCTTTTTTCGTTAACGAAAACGCCTGTCGTTCGCCTTTTAAACAATCTTCAATTGACTTTCCCGTATTTTTCAATGGCGGAATACGAAAAGGCCGCTGCGGCAGACTTGCCCGCACTTTAAACGTGACAAATTCAACCGGCGTTTCAGGATAAGTGCGGCCATATAACTTTTGATAGACCGCATCGAAAAATTCTCTGATTTGCTCTTTTTTCCATTGATCAAACGGTTTGGCATCAATGCTAAGGTCTGTTTCAGCGCCCTGCCCCACGAATCGCATCATCAGTGTGCGCTCAAAAATAATTTGTTGATCTTTATCGGCTTCCTGCAGGATTGCAGCGCCCTCCGTTTCAAGCTCCTTAAATAGCGCTTCGATCTGCCTAAAATCAGCATCATCCAGGGCGACCCGGTGGCTGCGGGTCAAATCAAAAGCAACCGGTGCCGTGAAAAATCCTAAAGCTGATCCGACTCCGGCAAGGGGCGGGACTAAAATGCGCGGTGCCCCAATTTTTTTGGCCAGGCCGTAAGCGTGAACCGGTCCGGCGCCTCCGAATGCAGAGATCGTGACGATATTCGGATTACCGCCTTTTTCGGCGATATGGGTTTTAGCTGCCGCCGCCATGGTTTCGTTAATCAGATCATGAATACCAAAGGCAGCTTCCGTAATCCGGGTCTTAAGGGGTTTGGCAACTTTTTCCTCGATTGCTTTTTCCGAAGCGCTTTTGTTTAGCGGCATGGTTCCGCCCAAAAAATAATTCGGGTCAAGATATCCCAGCACCAAATCGGCATCCGTCACGGTTGGGTTATCGCCGCCGCGATCGTAGCAGGCCGGCCCGGGATCGGCGCCGGCACTTTCCGGGCCGACCTGCAAAAGCCCCATTTTGCTCATACGGGCAATGCTGCCGCCACCGGCTCCGATTTCCATCAAATCCACCACCGGGACCTGAATGGGAAGACCACTGCCTTTCTTAAAGCGTTGCACGCGGCCGACCTCAAAGGTAGATACAAGCCCCGCATGACCTTTTTGAATCAGACAGGATTTGGCGGTTGTACCGCCCATATCGAAACAGAACATATCCTTAATCCGAAACATTTTTCCGTAATGTTGCGACGCGATCACTGCTGCTGTCGGCCCGGATTCAATGATTCTGACCGGATATTCGCGGGCGGTTTCCACCGAGGTAATGCCCCCGCTGGAAAGCATAATGAAAAGCTTTCCCTGAAAGCCGAGGGTTTCTAATCTGGCAGATAGTTTTGCCAGATATTTTGCCGTAATGGGCTTGACATAGGCATTGGTAACGGTCGTACAGGTGCGCTCGTATTCGCGGATCTGAGGCAATACTTCGTACGAGGTTGACAACGATAAATCAGGTGCATTTTGGTTTACAATCTCTTTGATCTGGATTTCGTGCGCCGGATTCTCATAGGAATTAATTAGACATACCGCCAGCGATTCGATCCCTGCATCACAAAGTTTGCCGAGAACCTGGTTAACCTCTTTGGGATTTAACTTCATCATGACACGGCCATCGGCTGCAATCCGCTCGCTGACTTCCCTGCGGAGTGACCGTGGTACGAGTGGTTCCGGATACTCGGCAAATATGTCATAGGCGTCATATCGGATCTCGCGTCCGAGCTCCAGGACATCCCGAAACCCCCGCGTGGTGATCAGCGCTGTTTTAGCGCCCTTTCTTTCGATGATAGCGTTTATCACCAGGGTGGTGCCGTGGATGATCTCATCGATTTTAGGCATGAACCCCGGAATCCGCTTCAGCAAGCCGCGAACGCCCTCCTCCACCGCATCGGAAGGATCCGCCGGTGTCGTCAAACATTTGTTAATCTGAAAATCCCCGGTTTCATCATTGACCAGCACAAAATCAGTAAAAGTACCGCCGATGTCACAACCCAGTCTGTAAGAAGCATTTCCCAAGTGATGTCTCCTATCCGAACTTAGATTCTAATCAATTCCTTGGTTTAATTAGCCAAATTTTAAATTCTAAATTCGAATATCGAAATTTGAAACAAATCCAAATACCAGATGATATAAATTCAAAACTTCTAAAATAGTAGAGATTCGTGAATCTTTAACATTCCCTTATTATTGTAGTTGATGCGTGAAACATTTGAAAATTTGAATTTAGAATTTGTTTCGAATTTAGGATTTCGTGTTTCGGATTTTTTTTAAAACTAGAATTTAAGGTCAAACAAGTAAATCTTTCAATCGTTGATCCCCTCAGTTATCAATTTAGAAAATACTCGGTTCCTGCCATTCGCCAAAAACATCACGAAGTACTCCGGCCATCTCTCCCACAGTTGCATAGGCCCGGCAGCAATCGACCAGAACAGGCATCACATTTTTCCCGTCACGTGCACTCTTTTCCAGTTCTGTCAACAGACGGGTGACTTTACGGTTATCTCGAGTCCTGCGAAGTTCCTTGAGACCGGCAACCTGTTTGTCGACCCACTGTTCATTGTATTCGTGAAGCTCCACATCGATTTGCGCTTCACTGCCTTCGGTATACTTGTTGACGCCAACCTTAATATATTCGCCCTTTTGAATTCCGCTTTCATACTCGTAAGCCTGCCGGGCAACTTTTCGCTGTATAAAACCGGTGGCAACAGCGTGTACCATTCCGCCGACCTCCTGGATCTGTTTCATTTCATCCACAATTTTCTCTTCCATCTGCTTGGTCAGGGTCTCAATGAAATACGAACCCGCTAAAGGGTCAACCGTATCACGCAGCCCGACCTCGTCCATGAGAATTTCGAGGGTCCGCAAAGACAAGAGCGCTGCTCTCGGCGTCGGGATCGTATAGGCTTCGTCAAAGGAACATAGAGCTGTGGTTTGAGCGCCGCTGAGCGCAGCGCCCAAGGCATAAAAGGCCCCGCGCATGATATTGTTTTCCGGCTGATCCTTAGTCAGGCCGCTTCCGCCCCCTCCAAAAAGCCCCCTCAGAAACAGTTTTTTCTTTTCTTGAACGCCGTACTCTTCCTTCAGCATCTTTGCCCACAGCTTCCGGGCAGCCCGGAATTTGGCCACCTGTTCCCACAGGTTGCCAAAGACATTCAGGTTAAAAGAAAAGCGCCCAACAAAATCTTCTACGGCCATCCCCCTGGCCCTGACGTTGTCGATGTAGGCTTTGGCGATTTCAAAGGCACAGGCGATTTCCTGCGCCGGGTTAGCTCCTGATTCACGGATATGATATCCGCAGATACTGACCGGATTGCAGCGCGGCAACTCCCTGACTGAATATTCGATGCTGTCTCCCACAAGGCGCACAGCGTTCTCAACCGGAAATATCCAGGCACCGCGACCGATCATTTCCTTGAGAATATCGTTTTGGGGGGTGGCACTGATTTTTTCTTTTGGATAGCCGAATTTTTCCGCTGTGGCCTGATACATGGCCAGCATAATTGCGGCGACCGCATTAATCGTCAGCCCTGATCCGATGCGATCGAGCGGGATTCCGTCAAAGGCGATTTCAAAATCACGCAGCGAATCGACGGCCATCCCTACCCGGCCGATCTCGCCCAGGGCTTTGGGATCGTCCGAGTCGTATCCCATTTGAGTCGGCAAATCAAAAGCAACATTCAAACCGGTTTGCCCATGTGAAATCATTAGCTTAAAGCGTTCATTCGTCTCTCGGGGTGTGCCAAAACCGGTGTACTGCCGTGTGGTCCAGGCCCGTGAGCGGTAGCCCTGGGGGTGCAGGCTGCGAGTAAAAGGATATTCCCCGGGGTCTCCCAGATCATTTACGTACTCAAAGCCGATTTCTTCGAGATCTTTGGGGGTATAAACCGGTTTAATCTTGATGCCCGACTGGTAGATGACTTCTTGAATCGCATCTTTTTCATCTTTAATATACTTGGCAACGCCCATATTCTCTCCTAAAAAGTGCCTAAAGTTAAAAATGCCTAAATTGCCTCAAAAAATCAGACAAAATCCATATTTTAATTTTAGGCATTTTAGATCATTTTAGACATTTTGAATTTAAGTGACGACCTTTTTAATGCCGTTCACGATTTTATCAAAAGGCGTCCCTCCGGGAAAAACACCGGCAACGCCCAATTCATTTAGTTTGGGGATATCCTGTTTGGGGATAACGCCGCCGACAACCACCGGGATTTCCTGAAGCCCTTGAGCCTTCATTATCTCTAAAAGCTTCCGGCAAATGGGTATGTGGGCGCCGGACATAATGCTTAAGCCGACCACATCCACCGCTTCCTGGTCGGCCGTTCTGACAATCTGCTCAACGGTCTGGTGGAGTCCGGTGTAAATGACCTCCATGCCGGCATCCCTCAACGCCAGAGCAGTTACCTTGGCCCCGCGATCATGTCCATCCAGACCGGGTTTGCCGATCAGTATTTTTACTTTCTTCGTGGTCATATCGATTTTTCCTTGATGATGATAGCGTTTAATCCAGCCGTTGGCGGTCATATTCCTTTAATACCATTTCCTGCCCTCTTAAGATATGATCCCGCACCATGCGTTCCGCCCCTTCGGCATCCCGCTTGCGAATGTATTTCAACATTTTTTTGTGGTCCAGGTTGCTGGTCGATGCAAATGTTCTTTCCTTGAGGATCATTTCCCGGCAACGGTAAATTTGATCGCGAAGCCCATTAATCATGTTAATCAATTTAGGGCTTTTGCTCAGGCTGTAAAGCAGATCGTGAAATTCTGTGTTGATTGCCGGCAGCAAATGCATTTTATTACGATTTAGAGCGCTCTGAAATTCTTCGATTTTCTTTTCCAATGCCTCGAGCTCTTCTTCGTTATGCTTGACCGCAGCCAGCCGAGCGGCATAGCTTTCCAATACACTGCGGATACCGAAGGTCTCTTCGATATCATCGCGGTTTAGGCCCAGAACAGTGAAGCCGCCTCGGGGTTGACGCTCAACGAGTCCTTCACGCTCAAGTTTGTGAATCGCCTCTCTCACAGGTGTTCGGCTGATCCCAAGGGTTTCGGCAATATGGCTCTCAACCAGCCATTCACCCGATGAGATCTTCCCCCTGACAATTGAATGCTTCAAGCTTTCAAAAACATGTTCTCCCAGCGATTTTCGTTCCTGAAACGCTTGCAGCGGCCCAAGATCCAAATCATTTAATTCTGCTCTTTTTCTCATGGTGCTACCTTAAAACGCTGTATCTCTTGTGATTAACTATTAAATAACTCCATTTTTTTTCAGTCGGGCAAGATCATTCTCAGAATAACCTAATTTCTTGCCGTATATTTCGTTATTATGTTCACCGAATCGAGGAGGAAACGAAAGCCGGCGATTGGATTGTTCTAAAAACGATGTCATATTCGGCGGCGGGGCCAGTGTTATTTTTTGGCCGCTAACCGGATCCTGTGAAAACAAAAGCCTTCTTTTTACAAGTGGGTCTTTAATGACCTCGTTAATGGTTTTGATTTTGCTGATTGGAACGGTAATGGAGGTGAACAATTCAATGAGTTCTTCGGAGGAGTGATTTTTGGTGATTTCATTGATCGCTCGATTTAAATTGACAACATCTCGAATCCGGCCGGCATTCGTTTCATACTCCGGCTTATCCAGGGATTTGAAGATATCCAGCGAAACGATTGTTTTCCATTGACGGTCGTTTCCGACGGCAACATAAACAAAACCATTTTGAGATTGATAAACAGAAACCGGCGCAAAGAATTCATGTGTGTTACCCCGGCGGCTGATGTCTTTCCCGAAACTGGCGGTCAGTGTGATCGGCACCGTCAGCCACGATACGGAAGATTCAAGCATCGCCATGTTGATGCAGCTGCCTTCCCCGGTGGCCTGGCGTTTGTAAAGGGCTTTCATAAGCAGTCCATAAGCGTGCTCGCTGGTACCCATATCCGGCAAGGGGATGCCGACAACCTGGGGATCGCCCTCGGCTTCTCCGGTCAATTCCATTAAACCCGATCGGGCCTGCAATACCGGATCGTAGGCCGCTTCATTGCTGTCCGGGCCAAATCCGGTCACTCCCAGCCAAATGATATCCGGTTTGAGAGACTTTAAGCTATCGTAATCGATTCCCAGCTTCTGATAATTTTTAGGAAGCTGATTCGTCGAAAAGATGTCCACATCGAGCTCTTTAATCAACGAATGAAAAATTTTCTGACCTTCATCCTCTGCCAAATTCAGCGTCAGCGCTTTCTTGCCGGCATTGATACACAAGTAGTATGAATTCATCCTTTTTTCATTGAGAACATTTTCGCCGATCGCTCGATTCGGATCTCCGTAAACCGGATGTTCCATGCGGATGACGTTCATTCCATCATGGGCCAGACGGTAAGTTAGATAGGGTAACACCGTCGCCTGTTCTAGGGAAATCACGGTAAGTTCGTTGAAAAAATCCATGATCCTCTCCATCAATATTTAGCTTGGGGGTCAAAATTTGTGAGGCATTTTCTATCGTGCCGCCGATGAAATAAGGTGTGGATTCAACACGTTTTTGTATACGGTATACAAAGTACAAATGTCAAGAAATGTTTTGTAAGCGGATGGATTCGGATATTATGATACCGACATTGATGACCGACTACCTGAAACATTTAGAACTTCATCTGGATCAGGCAGCCGATAAACTGGAAGCATTTCGCGGGCGATTGTAGACAGCTGAAGGGGATCTACTCGCT
>JASFTL010000056.1:0-12525 GCA_050053555.1 Desulfobacterales bacterium | reverse complement strand
CCTGACAGTTCATGTAAAATTGCTGATTTTTTGAATCACATGCAACCGGTTAAGGCATATGTTGCTGTACCGACAAGACCCCCTGCAGAAAATTGGGTAAGACCGCCCGATGAGGATGTCTTAAACGAAACCTTTCAAATTTTCAATGAAAAGCCATTTCAGGTGGAGTATTTGATCGGCTATGAGGGCAATGCTTTTGCATTTACAGGCAATGTCGAAGAGGACCTGCTGAGCATCACGGCCGTGCATCCCATGCGGCAGGATGCGGTCAATGAATTTTTAATAAGAGCTGGTGCGGATTGGCAAACTGTACAGAAATTAATGGCTCACGATCAACTCGTCGAAACAAAATACAGGGGACAGATGTTTTATATGCGAACAGTCAAATCGTAACCTGAACCGAGTCCATCAAGCGGAGGCTGCACGACGCTCTCATATTTCGGTGATTCGCAACGATAATAACGACGTTATTTGATGAAAGGATTGCAATGCCAATTTATGAATATCAGTGTAAAAAATGCGGCACCACATCTGAATTTCTAACTAGAATTGGAAAAGAGGATAGCGTTTCCTGCAAAACGTGCGGGAGTTCGGAGCTTGAAAGACTGATTTCTGCTCCGGCCAATTTAGGCGATGCTGTAAAACGAAATCCAGGCCGTACGTGTTGCGGCAGCGCTGAGCGCTGTGAAACACCTCCTTGTTTCTCAGGGGGCACCTGCCGAAGAGATTAAGAATTGGGCGATTTTTTTCAAATTAAAAAATATGTGACGAAAGTCGCTTAGTATGATCAAATTGTTTGTCAGCTTACAAATGAATAGGCAAAAGGAGGAAATAAATGAATAATGAACACGATGTATGGATGTGCACAGAGTGTGGATATACTGCTTCTAATAGATTCATCGAAGATATTTGCCCGAGATGCGGTATGACATATTGGAGGTGTGTTGAGTGCGGCTTTACTATGGTTGCAGCTGCGCCTCCTGATGTTTGTCCGGAATGCAGTAAACGTTGTGATTTTAGAAACATTACGTGCTATATTCCAGGATGGGGGGAGTCAGAGACCAGGAATCCGAATTTTCTAATCATTTAATCCTTTAAACGATTGTACGCAAAGGAAAAATATTATTCACAGGCAGCCTAAAGTATCAGTTATTCCTTTAGGTCGTTTTAGACAAATTTAAATTACAGGTGGTAACTTTTTTCAGTGTGGCAAATCGTGTTTTGGTTGGGGACTAAATAATATTTGGCGTCACTGAAAATTTTTTGTCCACAGATAGGTCTGCCTCGTTTTGATTGGTTCGAAATTCTTCAAAGAAAATTTTCGTAATTTTTCAAAATTGAAAGACAAGAACATAATCTGTTTTGAGGTTATTCTTTGGTAAATCCCTGAATTGATATAATTTAATCAAATTGCTTGTTGCTGGCACACTTTATGCTTTTGAAATTATACAGAGAATAGATGTAAATGCTTTGCCAGGATTTGATGGAATCTAAAAATATGTCAACTGCAAAAAGCTGATCTGAAAATTACGTTGCTTTTAAAACTCATACGAAAAGAAAGATAAGAGATGGATCAAAAGACATCGGATACCAATGGTGAGCAAAATGTAGATAAAGAGTTACGCGGGCATATTGATAGACAAAAGGATGAGCGTGAGCAACAGCAATTAAAACAAAAAATGGATCATGTCCGCCGTAAAGTGATGGTAATGAGCGGCAAAGGTGGAGTAGGAAAGAGCACAGTGGCCATTAATTTGGCAGCAGGGATGGTATCTCGGGGTTATCAGGTGGGTATCCTGGATGCGGACATACACGGTCCTAATGTGCCGAGAATGCTGGGCATTGAGAACCGTCGATTATTGGGTTCCGATGGAAGCATTGAACCGGTTGAAGTCTTCAAAGGATTTAAAGCTGTCTCTTTGGGACTATTTGGAGATGATCCCAATAAAGCAATTGTCTGGAGAGGCCCCTTGAAACATGTTGCCATTAAACAATTGCTGTCCGATGTAAATTGGGGTGATGTGGATTACCTTTTTATCGATCTTCCGCCGGGCACCGGAGACGAGCCACTTAGTGTGGCTAATTTGATTAAAAATGTGGACGGCTCAATTATTGTAACAACTCCGCAGGAAGTTGCTCTATTGGATTCTCGTAAAGCGGTAGACTTCAGTCGTCAGTTAAAGATTCCAGTACTTGGAATTATTGAAAATATGAGCGGGCTGCTCTGTCCGAAATGCCGGGAAGAAATCAACCTGTTTAAGGTTGGCGGCGGTCTTAAAGCTGCAAAGGAGCTCGGTGTTGATTTTTTAGAGCGTATTCCCATTGACCCCCTCGTGGTCGGCACCTGCGATTCAGGCCGGCCGATTGTCACAGGCAATGCCAGCTCTCCGGCAAAAGAAGCCTTTTTAAACCTGATCCAAAAGTTGATAAACATCTTTGAGGTGTCGTCGGAAAAATTGTGACTTGCAGGCTTCTTAACGAGCTCAATTCCATAAGGAAGAGGGATAGACATCAATGTCAGAGAAAATAATTTTGAATCAGAAAGAAGTGCTTCTAAAACGGAAACGAGAGATTTTTAGACAAATTGCTCATTTAGAAATGGGACTTCAGGCCCGAAAAGAACGCGTGATCGAAAAGGGAGATGCGGCACAGAAGGAGGATTTGATCTGTCTGCTTGATCATCTTGTTGAACGAAGCAAAGAAGAGATCAGAGAAATAAATCGAGCACTCGAGAAAATGACAGCAGGCAAATATGGGAACTGTGAAATTTGCGAAAAACGAATTGAGTCAAAACGACTGAATATTCTACCGGCAACACGCCTTTGCCGTCAATGTGCTAAAATTTATGAAAAAGCGCAAGATTTAAGACAGCACCTTCGTGATGAGATTATAAATGATGAACTGCTCGAAGAATATCGGAATATGCTGGATGAGGATATTCTCAGAAGGATAACTGCGCTTCATAAAGGTGCGAGCTTTGTGGATTTGAATAAGCGAATCAATAAATAAGGTGTGTTTTAATGTTTATTGAGGAAATAAAAAAGCTCATAAGAAAAATGAAGAAATGCTCAAAACGATTTACATTACAAAGCTTTCATATTGTGTTTTAAGAAGAAATCCATAACTTTTTTTCGGCCGGGTAAGTCCTTTAAGTAACAACTTATGCGATTCGACGACGTGTTACCCAAATGTCATCCGTACCTGGATTGGATCCAAATTGAGATCAGTTCATACTGCAATGCCAGCTGCATTTACTGTCCGCATTGCGGCTTCCGAAGAAACTGGCAGAACCGATTACTACCGTTTGAAGTATTTCAAAACCTGATTCCTGCTTTCGGCAAGACCGATCTGGTTTATTTGCAGGGCTGGGGTGAACCATTTATGCACCCGCAGTTTTTTGAAATGATACAGATCGCCAAAAAAGCCGGCTGTAGAGTGGGAACCACAACAAACGGTGCTTTACTAAATCGGGGGTTGATTCAAAAAATAGTCGAACAGGGGCTGGACGTGATCGGTTTTTCTTTAGCAGGCATAAATGAGCAAAATGATAAAATACGCAAGGGCACCCAGATTAAAAAGGTTCTAAAATGTATACAGGAAATCCACAGCGCCAAAGCAAAATATGGTGTCGATAATCCGGAAATTCATATTGCATACATGTTACTTCAATCCGGTCTTGAAGATTTAGAAAATCTACCGGAGTTCTTGCGGAATACCGGTGCAGCGCAAACGGTTGTCAGTTCATTATCCTATGTCGTCAGTCCGGAATTGAGAGCAGAGTCTTTTCTTGCCTTCGGAGAAGAACAATATTCAGAATTAAAAGCGCGTTTACGTAATATCAAAAGAGAAGCCGTTAAACAGGGGGCGGACGTGCATTTCCATATTGTACCACCGGTGCAAAATAATTTTTCCTGCAGTGAAAATATACCAAAAGCCGTTGTCATTGGCTCAGACGGCAGCATATCTCCCTGCGTTATGAAACAGATCCCTGTTAAAGGAGAAAATTTTTATTACGCTAACGGCAAAAAGCACCGTCAGCAAAATTTGTCGGTTGGTAATGTTCACAGTAAATCGCTAAAGACCAACTGGCATTGTAAGGAATACCAAAAGTTAATTCGTAAATTTAAGAATTGCGAAACACCATCATTTTGTGAAAATTGTTTGAAGAAAACAATAGATCATATAGCGTAATATTTGACCCGTAGATAGAATTCAAACAACTGCCGGTTTTGCTTCATCAGTCTGCACAGCGTCATGGCTTTTTCATGCCATTTAAATACACGGCCGTTTCATTGCAAAAATAGGGGCATTTTATGCGAATAATAGAGGATAACATGGATAGTGAAATCAATAAGCACTCAGATAAAGCTTTGCTATATCGTAATATCGCAGAATCCATGTCATCAATTAAACACAAATTCCTGGTTATAAGCTCTCAAGGCGGTGTAGGCAAAACCAGTGTAGTCGTGAGTTTGGCCTTGGCCCTTTCAAAGATGAAAGCTAAGGTTGGACTTATAGATGCTAATTTTCACAGCCCTGACATTCATAGGAAGCTAAGTCTCGACCTTCCGGTTGTAAGTTATTCAGATAAACGAATCATACCGGTAGCGCACTCAGATAGACTGAAAGTAGCTTCGATTGCCTCATCGATGCAAGACAAGAACGAGACTGGCGTTTGGACTAAGCTCCTGAATCTATCTGATATCCGAAGGTTTATCTCCAGGGTGAATTGGGGCTGCCTGGACTATCTCTTTGTTGATACACCGCCAGGTCCAACTGAAGAATTTCTCACACTGGCTCGAGCTATTCCAGAGGCCAAAACAATTCTTGTAACAGCACCAAACAGGATAGACGGAAACCGCGCTAAAGAAATGATCAATTTTTTTAAAAAAGAAAATATACTCATCTCTGGTTGGATAGAAAATATGCGAGGGTTTTTGTGTCAAAGCTGTGGTCATATGCAGGAGTTGTTCAGCACCGGTTCCGGCAGTAGAGCAATCTTTTTAATGAATATCCCATTTTTAGGCCGGATACCCATCGATCCACTTCTGATAGAATGCGTTAATGTTGACGTGCCTTTTATGGAAAAATACCCGGACTCTCAAGCAGCGGAAGCCTATAACCAGATTGCGGAAAAAGTAATGGAGGGTAGCAAAATACTATTACCTGAAGATAAATCAGAAACACCAAATCAAATTTAGGCTGATGACAGTGTGTTAGCACAGCTTATGACCCAAAAGGATGGCCGATAAGAGCGATGATGACTTCACATAAAAGTGCTCCTTTTGAGGCATACCATGGTCGCTATGAAGCGTGGTTTCAGCGCTACTCGGCAGCTTATCATACCGAGTTGCTCGCCGTCCACGCCTTGCTGCCTTGGCATGGACTGGGGCTCGAGATCGGTGTTGGAACCGGTCGTTTTGCAGGTCCCCTCGGCATCAAAGTCGGTCTCGATCCATCCAGAAACATGCTTGCCTATGCCATCGAAAGAGGTATCTCCAGCATCCAAGGGATTGCTGAGGCTTTGCCCTTTAAAAATGCGGTCTTTGACTACGGTCTCGTCGTTACCACCATTTGCTTTGTAGATGATCCCCAAAAAATGCTGAATGAGGTCCACCGGGTGCTGAAATCCGGCGCATCTCTTGTCATTGGTTTCGTCGATCGGACCAGTCGGCTTGGGCAGCAGTATATGGCACATCAGGATGAAAGCGTCTTTTATCGTGAAGCACGGTTTTATTCAGCTTTGGAAGTGCAAACCCTGCTCGATGATTCGGGATTTGTTGATCTCGTCTGGGGGCAAAACTTGTCAAAACCGTTAAATGAGATTCAAGAGATCGAACCGCTTTGCAATGGTTATGGGCACGGAGGATTTGTTGTGGTTAAGGCGGTTAGATCACAAACCTTGTAGAAGGCGCCCTTCTTGCTGGACGCCATCCAAACGATTAGGTAGGCAAAAGTAGGGTACAGAAGCGGTTCCATGCGACTATAGAAAGGATTCTATTAATTAAAAATGAATCCCATAAACAATGTATAGATTAAATAAAGGATACGTTCAAATATATACGGGCAATGGTAAGGGAAAGACTACGGCGGCTTTGGGCCAGGCATTGAGAGCAGCCGGAGGCGGGTTAAAAACCTTTATGGTTATGTTCATGAAGGATTTTTCCTACGGTGAAATCCAAAGCATAAAGCACTTAAGTGAATGGATCAGATTAGAACAGTACGGAAATGACGCTTTTGTTTTTCGCAAGCAACCGCCAGGCAATGAAGATAAAAAAGCCGCCCAATTGGCGTTGAAGAGAGCACGGAAAGCCATGTTAAGTGCTAAATATGATATGGTAATTCTGGATGAGGCCTGTGTTGCCGTCCATTTTGGGTTGTTGAAAACAGAAAATGTGCTTTCCTTATTGGAGGAAAAGCCGGGTTCGATCGAACTGATTCTCACCGGTCGATATTGTTCCTCGGAACTCGTTGAAAAGGCCGATCTGGTAACAGAAATGCAGGAAATTAAGCACTACTATCAGAAAGGTGTCGCAGGGAGAAAGGGCATCGAGTCATAAAAAAATTGTGATTCGAAATTGCGTATTTTGACATTTTTTTCTTCCGATTATTTAACGCGCCTTACATATTTGATTCGGCTGCTAAATTCTTTGCTGACAGAAGTAATATCAGCCCTCATAAGATTTCGAAATTTTGCTAAGAACAACCTTGCAATTCTTCTAAAGTCTGCCTTCAAAACAGATAGCCCTCCTGAAAAAAACTTTTATAAGTAATTGATATTTATAGATTCAACGTAATTGCACCGTTTTGGCACACAGTATGCTATTAGTAAGGTAAGCTCAGAAAACTTATATGCTACCAATTTTTATTAAGGAGGAAAAACCGTTATGTACGACGTGAAGATTGATGACGAAAAATGTATTGCCTGCGGAGAGTGCGTCGATATTTGCCCGGAAGAAGTCTTCGATCTGCAGGACGAAAAATCAGTACCGGTCAGAGCAGAAGATTGTGTCGGTTGCGAAAGCTGTGTTGAAGTCTGTGAGGACGAGGCCGTAATCTTAACGGAAATTTAAATGCATAATATGGATTTATTTAGCAAAATCAGAGAAATGAAAATATTACTCATTGACGATGATGAGTGGATCCGGGATTCGTTGAGCATTTTTTTTGAGGCCGAAGGTTGCCGTGTGTTGGCACTTGAGACGGCCGAAGAAGGCATATCAGCCATCAAAGATCAGGCTTTTGATCTAATTATGGTGGATTACAAATTACCGGGTTTGGATGGGATTGAGTTCTTAAAACGAATTCAACACAGCCAGCCGGGTGCCATGAAAATACTGATTACAGCATACCGCAATGAAAATGTAGTTTCAGAGGCGAGGAAATTGAAAATTCAGGGATTCATCGAAAAGCCGTTTACATCTGATAGCATTATGGCATCTCTGGCCCATTTGATTAAACTGCGGGACTCAAAATCTCAAAGGGAATTGTACGGACAAGATTGAATCGTTTATGCCTTGTCAGAAAGAACGTTTCCACCTAACCCCAATATTTTGAACCGGCTTCGGCATGCTCATTCGGCGCCAGCAGAAAATTTGAACCGTGAACCAAAGGCGCCCATGATATCGGTCTGACATCATGCAAAAAAGAGCATAAAATCCAGCTAGCTGCGCTTTTAGCCGATCGATTTATGGTGGCGCACTTATCGGGTCGTCAGTAGAGATAAGCTGCATGAAGGCAATTGAGAGGCGATGATGCGCGGTCCATCAAAACGGGTGGATGAAACACTGAAATTTTCATGCAAGCTGCAGGTAAAATGCGTTATGGGAGTTCATTTCCAAAAATTATTCAAACGCTCTTGAAATCAGTCGCACCTTACGTTCGAGGTCCGAAATCTCTTTGAGCAGAAAATCCGGCGGAGTTTCGCCAGAAAACTCGTGTTGGGTAAGCTTGTATTGCATATTCAGATATTGCTTATTGAGCCTCACAAACTCCTTATTGCGATCATCAGATGCTTTTTTTGTTTCGTTTTTTTGAGCGGGGCCGCTTTTGTTTTTCTTTTTGCGGCGGACACTCAATGCACCGATGACCCCCACTGCCAAAAGTATCAAAGCCGTGCCTTTTGATATTGAAGCGGATCGATCTTTATTTGGCCCCTGTAATTGATGTTGATGACCTTTGGGCGCAGTCACCGGCTTGTTGCGCACCTCATAAAATCCGAAAAATGCGATTCCGCATACAATTATGCCGATGAATGCCATAAATGCGAGGTTTCTAATGTTCATTTTGATACCTAGCGGATCGATAAGCTTCCAAGGGAGGTTCATTAAGCCGGCGTCAATTATGAGAATGTATTTTTATAATTGGCATACACTGGACGCCGGCACATAAAAGACCAACGCAAAATTTGCGCCTCATTTTTTCAAAATAGGGCCATTTTACTCGAACTCATCTGGATCAGGACTGGTCGGAGCGGCAAAAAAAGGGATGTATTGTGCTCCAGTAAAAACAAGAAGAATTATAATTTAGTTCAAGTGTATGTCAAGAAAAAAATGGCACATTATATTGAAATTATTATAAATATTATTACATTCAATTGTGCTGTCTTCACTGCTTGAGGCGGCGTTTAGCAGATGAAAAAGGTATCATTTGCTAAGATCTGATTGCAAAAAATAATTTATGACTAGCCGCGCGCAGGCAAGGGCAAGGATCGATGCCTAAATATTGGCCTAATTTTTAGCTCTTTTACAGAATGATCAATTGCGACCTGTGGTCTAACCATCCAACCCGCCTTTAAATCGCTATTTGATATAGTAAGATCATTCAGTAAACGTATGCTGCAATCGGTTGCCGGTGTCTGAAATGCATCGAACCAGGAATGACCTTGCATAAACCGCCATCGGTCAAAAAAAGATATATTTAACGGGGTATATCCAAACCAAGCTTGGAACAATTATCGAAAAACGCCTCCTTATACCACCCAACCGCAAGATAATATTTATACCAGTTTGAATTTGGAAAATCGGGCGCCGGTTCGACATCTTTCACTGTTCGCTGATGAAACTTTTCATTGTCGAAATTTGCAAACGCTTCCTTTAGCCATCTATTTTCATCATAGTCATAGGCTGCATCGACTTTATCAAAAAGCTCTTTCTTTTCAAATAGCCCGTTGTCTACCATCAGATTTTTCCAATTCTTAATTCTTTTTCGGGTATGCTTTGTTTCTTTAAGTGTATCGAAAAGAACATCGAATTTCTGAAAATCAATGTCGGGATCCTTGAATTGCGGTTGCTTTTCAAGAAAGTTTTCCAGATGCATTTTTATCTTTTGAAATGCACGTTCAAATCTTTGCGGGTTATCTATTTCTGTTTTGCCCTCATGAGCCATGGCAAACTCACTCGAAGGATCATATTGAAATTCCCATTTCAGGTAAGGCAGATCCGGGAACCAGCTTGCTTGACCATGTCCGTACGCCGGTAGGCCTTTGTCTAAAAGCTTGTCTAATTTATCCTTCCTTACGAAAAACTTACCTATTTTGTAAGCGATATCGCGCCAGTCAAACGGAAGTTCACTCTTGGCTTCGGGGTTTTTAATGTCGTTTACTTTGCTCAATAATCCGGAAAAATCCTGGTGGGAAAACGTATCGGCATAGGCGTGCAGCGCAATTCCCAGCTTTATCGGATCTGCCTGTTCGACGGCTTGGTTCAAAATGCGCTGGATGACCTCCGAATCTTCGGCGCAGCGCAGCTTTTCAGAAAATTTTTCACCGTTGCAGCCGGGAACGAAATGAAACGCGCAGGTGTTGTGGATCATCGCATCATAGTTGAATGTTTTGACCCGCGTGTATGAGTGGCAAGTGGCCATATTCACCAGAAAATGCTTGTCACCGATTATGTCATGCTCTATATCGGTTTCCGCGTCTTTTTTCAGAAACATGAGATTTATCTTGGCATCATCCACAAACTGTGAGGCATATGCGATCTGGTAAGCATTTTCCTTGCAGAAACCACACGCTCTGGCAAAGGCTAAAATAGCATAGTAATGCGCATCAATTTTCATGGCTATTCTCCCCCCTCATGATGGATTAAAGTTAAGCCGCTTTCTCCGAAAAATTAAACGTTTCCTGCTTTTTTACGGAGATTGAAATTTTTTTGGATTCAACTTTTTTGCAAAAAGAACCGCTTAAGGAGTCAACTTCGCCATTCGACGAGTTTTTCTTTTAATCTCTATGCGCAAATCCCCACGAAAATGAAAAACCAAATTCTTCAGCCCCGCCTATCCGAACCGCTTTCAGAAATGCAGATGCCTGCCATTTTTTCATGCCGGCCTTTGTCACCAGGTCACTGTAAAATTTGACATCAACCCGCTTTCTCTCGATTTCGTTTCCTTTTTCCCCATACGCGTAGCAAAGGTCATGCGGCAAACAACATTTATACGTAATATCTTTCCAATTACAGCCCGTGAACAAACCCATAACTTGATCAGGCAGACCGGAACATCCATCAAATTCCCAGCTTTTGTATCCATCACGATTATCTTCAATGCGCTTTACCAAATAATCCAATTTAAAATGTTTGCATAACTCCAGGGCGGCTTCAGTGGTGACAATATCTTTAATTTCGGGTAGTTTCATTTTAAGCTCCTTTTGACTCGTGTGTGGAGAAGTTACGTCTATCTGAATCAGAGATCTGATGCCCAGCTGACACCTGAATGCTAAACTGCAAATCCATTTTTCTTCGACATGGTCCGAAGACGTCTAAAATAATGTATATTATCTAACTTTGGATCTTCATTGTTGTCTATATTCAACGAGTCGCACCAGACCATACTAAAACGGCAAACCCCATGAGCGAAGACGACCTTGAAAGTCATCCTAAAGCGCTCCTTTGTCGTTACCAATTAAATTGGAAAACTTGCTTCTAGGTAATTTGTTTCTGTATATGAAAAACAATTTTACTCGATGGTTGAACCAAAACCGGTCAGGTGCATGGAAAGTCGAGTTGTCTCTACTGAATAAGTGGCAGTGACAGAAGAAGACTGTTTTTTTCTCGTGTGATGATCTGTTGTCGAAAGAAAAGCAGATTGATAGTGAAATGGCGCTCTTATTCGCAAATGATTCAAACCTTTACTATATACGAATGCTGGAAAAGTCAACAAAATTATTAGAAAATACAATGAGTTACACTATAAAGACTAAATCAACTATAAATTTAAATTTCTTTCTAAATAAAATAAATTGAAGTTGAATAATTGAATACGCATTAAGATCCTCTTTCTGAAACGGTAAGGATACCAACAAAGTAGCGCCCGCCGGTAATTATATTCAGAAAGCACACACCATGGATCATTTTAAAAAAATCTGATATTGTAAATCACTTAATCAAATTATTCATGACGAATGGGAGAAGGCGGGAGCAAAGCATTTCGAGCAGCAGCTCCAAAAACTGACCCTCGAAAAAATGAAGCACTGTCCAGAGCCCCTATACAAAGATGTCATAAACAAACTCGACAAAATGCAGGCATCATGGAAATAACATGATCATCTGAGGGAGGTAGGCGATGAAAATTACAAACGTAAACGTGACCCCGGTCAACATTCCTTTGGAAGTTCCTATGTTGTGGACAGGCGGCTACTACCCCGGCACTTCCAAAGCGATCATTGAGGTCGAAACCGATGAGGGACTGATCGGCCTCGGTGAGGCCCCATCTGCACATCTGGCTCAGGTGGTCCAGGATCTTGCGCCCCGTGTGATCGGCAAGGATCCTCTGGATATCGCCGGCATTGAGAATGTGTGTGTACCGCCTTGGCAGATCGTCCAGAATACCGATGACAGTTCCGCGGTGACTGCCTTTGGCGGTTTGGAAATCGCCTTGTGGGATATCAGGGGCAAAATATGGAACCAGCCTTTGTACCAGCTTTTGGGCGGATCGGTCAGGAAAGAAATCCCATTTACGGAGTACTTTGCCTATCGAAATAAAAAAGATAACCTCGGCGGGGAAATGGACCCCCGAGCCATCGCCGATTACTGCCTGAGGATGAAAGAGGAACATGGCTCTACATTTTTTGAAGGCAAATTGATTCAGGGAGATCCCCAGTTAGAAATCGACACTGTGAAAGCCATGCGCGAAGCCCTGGGTCCGCGAGCAATGATTAGACTGGACTCTAATATGCAGTGGTCCTTATCGACGGCCCGCCGCGTTCTGCGGGAGATTGAACCTTATGATATTCAAAATTACGAGGATCCGGTGGCGACATTTGAGGAGATGGCCAAACTGCGCCAGCACTCCAGCATTCCGTTTTCTACCCATGTGCCGGATATACGCCGGGCCGTGGCTTTGGGCGTGCCGGACAACATTGTGGTCAATTTTGCGGTCCTGGGCGGCATAAACCGAGCGATTCGCTTCATCGGCGCATGTGAGGCTATGGGAGTCGGGTTCTGGTGCTACAGTGGTGACGCCGGCATATGTACGGCTGCCTATCTGCACATGACTGCAGCGATGCCTTGGATGCATGAACCCAGCCAG
>JASFTL010000055.1:0-12583 GCA_050053555.1 Desulfobacterales bacterium | reverse complement strand
GATGACCGAAATCCAAAACGGATTGGTCCTCATCTTTTCTTGCTAATTTCAATTCGCTAAGATTATACCATAAGCGTTATTTTAGTTCTTTTACAACTTGATTATACCATATAAGGACAGCTAGAAAAACTGCTGCAGTTCAGCGCGTACAGGCTTCATCCTCCCTCTAATGGTGGGAATACGGTCAGTTGGTCGCCATTTTTCAACTCTTGTCCGCTCTTAGAAGTCCGACCATTGACCACAATAACTTTGGCTGAAGATGACGGAATGCGCAGAGATTCAAGGGCATCGGTGACCGTGGCACCAGGAGATAGCTCCAATTCAAATAACTTTTCGCCGTCGGGGGCTTTCTCCTTGAATGACAACAAAAGCCTTACTTCAATTCGCATGCTGAATCCCTTTATTTCAGTCCAGGCCGAGTTCCTTTAGCTTGTTCGACGTTGGAATCCCGTTTTCATCCCATCCCCGCAGACGATAATATTCGGAAAGCATCTCCTCCAAATGACAAACCATGCCTTTAGCCGGGCCTTCCGGAACGGGCTCGGAGACGATACGCGGGGGCAGGCAATCCTGCTCTCTGTTGAAGCCTGCCCTGTTCAAGAAAATTCGTTCGGCGTTGGCAATACGCTCTCCAGCCCGGCATAGCTCATCCAGGGAATTATCAAGCCCGGTGGCCGCGTTCAATAATTCTTTGATGCCTTCCGGTTTAATGCTTTCATCCGGCTGCACATAATTACGAACCGAGAAGAACACGCAAAGCCCGGCCGAGTCGATTACGCAGAAACAATCCTGCCAGTCTTTGATAATCGCAGGCTTATCATGGTAGGTCAAGGGGTCAATAGACTTAGGAACCCCCAATAGCTCTATGTATGCTGGATCACCGCGCATATGAGAAGCCCCTATGGGGCTGGTGGCATACGCAAGACCCATACCCTGTTCGCCTCGGGGGTCGTATCCGGCAAACTCCTGTCCCTTGGCCACCATGGCCAGCTCCGGATGGCCGTAGTGTGTCGCCAGGCGCAGGGAACCCTGGGCCAAAAGTTGTCCGAAACCTTCCTTCTTTCCTGTTAG
Source organism: Desulfobacterales bacterium (assembly GCA_050053555.1). Lineage (GTDB taxonomy): Bacteria > Desulfobacterota > Desulfobacteria > Desulfobacterales > JAHEIW01 > JAHEIW01. The sequence continues at coordinate 11,512 of JASFTL010000055.1, read as the reverse complement.
CCTTGTCAATTCCACCAGTGCGTCAGCATCGCCGAATTTCAACTCTCTTTTCAAACCGACGTCCTCGGATGGGATAATCCCCTTTTCGCACATTTCCATTGCACAGGCGATGGTGGCTCCCATAGTGATGGTATCCAGGCCGAGCTCGTTACTCAGATAATTGGCTTTGGTGATCGCGGCTAGATTATCAACACCACAGTCGCTGCCAAATGCATAGATAGTCTCATATTCAGGTCCTTCACCTTCACCGGCAAACGGACCATCCGGCACCTTGGTTCCACGCCCACAGGCAATCGGACAGGCATGGCAGGCTCTGGCCTTGGTAAGGAATTTATCTGTCAACGCCCGACCGTCAATTTTCTCCCAGCCTTCGAACTGGCCGGCTTGGAAGTTGCGAGTGGGAAAAACACCGAAGTTTTGGGTACCAACCGCTGTAATGGCGGTTCCCCATTCCCGCAGCGGCACCGGTCCGCCCTTAAAAGATTCCTTGAAGCCCTTGGTGAAACCGGTCACCAGTGTTTTAAAACGTTTCGGGTCTGACAGTCTTACCTCCCCGGTTCCCTTTACAGCCACGGCCTTCAGGTTTTTTGCGCCCATCACCGCACCGACGCCGGAACGCCCCGCCGCCCGATGCCTGTCGTTCATAATAGAGGCGAAAAGCACGCCAGCCTCTCCAGCGGGGCCAATCACCGCTGTTTTAGCCGACTGGTCGGTTTCCAGTCGAAGAGCGTCGTCGGTATCCGGCACGCTTTTGCCCCACAGGTGCTCGGCGCTTTTAAGCTCGGCCTTGTCGTTGTCCAGCCACAGGTAAACCGGTCGGGCCGCCTTGCCCCTGAAAATAATGGCGTCCCAACCAGCCTTTTTGAGAGCCGTCGGGAAATGACCCCCGGAGTTTGAACAGGTAATGGCACCGGTTAGGGGCGACTTGGTCATAACCATGTAACGAGCGCCGGTCGGGGCGGTTGTGCCGGTCAAAGGACCGGTGGCCATCACCATGTCATTATTCGGACTGAAGGGATCTACTTTAGGATCCACATTGTCGGTCAAAAGACGGATGCCCAGACCTCGACCGCCGATATAGTCACGGGCCATTTGGGGATCCAGGGGGCGTTCTTCCATTTTTTCGGTGGTCAGATCCACCCACAACATCTTGCCGCACCATCCAAACATTTGCTGACTGCTCCTTTCTTTTTGCACTGCCAGAGGGTTATAGGCCCAAATAAGCTTTTTTGATCTTAGGATCTTTCATCAAGTCTTGGGAGGGGCCTTCCTGGACAATATTGCCTGTTTCCAGAATATAAGCATAGCTGGTATTTCGCAAGGCCATATCCACCGATTGCTCTACCAACAACATCGTGGTATGGTTGCGTACTTTTTCCAATACCCGGTATATTTCCTGAACGATGACCGGGGCCAGTCCCAAAGAAAGCTCATCCAGGATCAACAGCGCCGGGCGGCTCATCAATGCACGCCCGATGGCCAGCATCTGCTGCTCGCCACCGGAAAGGGTGCCGGCGCGTTGTCTCATTCTTTCCTTTAGTACTGGAAAAAGGTTCAGCACCTCTTCTTGGGTCTGTTCAAGTTTTTTTCGGCCGCGGGGCAGATAGGCCCCCATCATCAGGTTGTCAGCCACACTCATATCGACAAAGGTGCGTCGGCCTTCAGGCACGGTGGCGACACCAAGACGACTGATCTGGTGGGGAGGAAGGTGCTGAATTTCTTTTCCGTTTAATAGTATTCGGCCGCCCGTGACCCTGAGAATTCCTGTTATCACCCGTATCAGACTGGATTTGCCAGCCCCGTTGGCCCCTAAAACAGACACCGCCGTTCCTTGATTCACCTTGAGGGAAACACCCCGCAATACCCGGTTATCTCCAATATTGGCTTCCACGCTCTGGAGTTCAAGCATCTTTTTGCTCTCCCAAATAGGCCTCTATGACATTTGGATCTTGACATACCGACTCTGGCGCTCCCTGGCAAATCAGGTGGCCCTGATCGAGGACGATTACCCGTTCACATACGTTCATGATCGCCCCCATGATATGTTCTATCCAAACAACAGTGATGTCAAACTGGTCCCTGATCGACCTGATCAGCTTTAAGGCGTCTTGCATCTCCATGGAGTTGAGCCCGCCCAGAACCTCGTCCAATAAAATCAGTTTGGGACTGGCCGCCAAAGCACGCGTCAGTTCCAGCCGTTTCTTATCAATAAGATTTAAACTTTCAGCCAGCCAATCTTCCTTGCCGTCCAGTGCGGTCATATGTAAAAGCTCTTCCGCTTGTTTTATCCGGACGGCCCCCTTGAGGTCCGGCCGGTTTTCCAAAAGAGGGACGAGGACGTTTTCCCGGCAGGTCATTTTGTTAAGCGGACGGGTCACCTGGAAAGTACGAGAGATTCCTGCCTTGCATGTGAGGTGCGGCTTCAAACCTGTAATAATCTCATTTTTGTATAATATATCGCCTTCATCCGGGCGGATCGCACCTGTAATCAGGTTAAATATAGTTGTTTTGCCAGCACCATTAGGGCCGATCAATCCCAAGATTTCTCCGGATGTCACCGAAAAACTCACCTGTTTTATCGCCTGGACGCCGCCAAACCTTTTGGAGACATTTTTTACTTCCAGAATACTCATGGTTTACCTTCCTGCCCGCCAGATTTCTGCCACCATGATGCGGCCAGTCCCACCAGCCCTTGAGGCGCGAAGCGGGCGAATAACAGGGCGACGCAGGCGAACACGAGAATATGATATTTGTCGCTGAAGTGGCGAACGAATTCGCTGAGCACCTCCAGTAGAAATGCACCGACGACCGGTCCGGCCAGAGTGCCCAGGCCGCCGATTACCGCCATGGCCAATACGTGAAACATCATGTCCAGAGAGGGGATATGGGGGGTAATCAGCAACAGGTAATGGCCGTACAATGAACCGGCCAGGCCGGCCATTGCTCCGCTGATTACGAACGCGGTTACCCTTACCTTAATGACTGAAACCCCGAGAGATCCGGCGGCGATTTCGTCGTTGAGAACCGCTCTAAAACGCAGGCCCAGGTCAGAGTTCACTATCCAGCGGACGAGCCAGACCAAGGTCGCAGCCACGGCCAGCATGATATAAAACGCCGTCAACTTGGAATAGGGACCTGCCAGAAAAGGCACCTTTAAGCCCATGGTGCCGCGGGTAACCTCGTATTCGTTTTGGATGATGATGCGCACTATCTCCGAAAACCCCAATGTCGTCAGTGATAAGTAAATACCACCCATGCGGATGCACAAAGCCCCCAAGGCCAAGGAGAGCAGCGCGGCCAGGGCCACCCCCAAGGGCAGTCCGAGTAGCGGGTGCAATCCCAGCTTGGCAGAGAGGATTCCCGTAGTGTAACAGCCGATGCCGGCAAAGGCCGCATGTGCGAAGGACACCTGGCCGGTGAAGCCGGCCAAAAGATTCCAGGAGGAGGCCATCATAACATAAAACAGGCCCACTATGGCGCTGTGCAGCCAATAAGGTCCGAGTAACAAGGGTAAGAAGGCAAATGCCACCAGGGTAATGAGCCAGGGTGCCGTATCAGGTGATGCATGCTTTTTCCACGCTGGTACAAAAGTCGCTGTCTGCAAAATGATCCTCCTTTTTTACAGTTGCTTCTGGCCGAAAAGTCCGGTAGGCCGGAAGAAAAGAACAAGGATCAGGATGACAAAACCGAAAAGGTGCTTGTAACCGCTGGACAGATAGGCCACTCCCAGATTTTCGACGATCCCCAGCAAAAGGCCGCCGAGGATGCAGCCGCTGAAAGAGCCGAGACCTCCCAAAATCATTACCACGAAGGCTGTTAGCGATATTCCAACGCCCACCGTGGGTGTAACCGGAAAGACCGGGGTAAGAATTACGCCGGCACAGGCAGCCAATACGCAACCCAGCCCGAAAGAAAGCATATTCACCCGGGCAGTATTGACGCCCAGCATCGATGCCATTTCGCGATCCGTGGCCACGCTGCGGATAATCCTGCCCAACCAGGTCTTATTGATCACCAACATAAATATGGCGATAACCGTCGCCGCGGCCACAAAAGATGCCAGCCGTTGATTTCCATAGAAAAAAAGACCGAAAAGGTTGCTGGCACCATTGACCCAGTTGGGTGGCTTGTTCGGGAAGGGGCCGAAGATGACCAGGTAGGTATTCTGTAAGATGATGTAAAGAATAAAGGTGATGATCAACGAATACATCTCCTTGCCATAGGTGGGCCTGATCAGAAAGCGCTCTATCACCAGTCCCACAAAGAAAACCAGCACCACAGCCACCAGCATGGAGGTAATGGGATTCAAGCCGGCTGCTTGGGCGAAAAGGGCGCTGAAATATCCGGCCAGAACATAAAATTCCCCATGGGCAAAATTGATGATCCCCATGATGCCCACGATAAGGGTTACGCCCAGCGCAGCCAGAGCATAGGTCGTTCCCATTACCACCCCGTTGGTTAAATACAGCAGCAGGTCTTCCATGGGTCCTGTTTCCTTTCATTGCGTTTTCGGTCAAAGCCGGCGCCCGGCGCCCTCGCCCAGCAGCCGGCCCGGCCGGAATCATTATTACCTGAAATCAGGCGAACAAATGGGTATCGTCTCGAAGCATTTGTTGCGGTCGCACACGCTTCAGGAATTAATTCTTCTTCAGATCACCCGTTTTGCCTGCCATGGGGTAGACGACTACCTGCTTCTTATTTTGCCACTGGATGATCAGCATTGGCGGCTGCCACTGGTGATAGGCGTAGCTGCCCTTTTGAGTGCCGAACGTCACCGTGCCCGAGGAAACTTCCATGTTGGTGGCCTCCAGAGCTTTCACCAGCTCGTCGCTGTCGGTGGACCCGGCCCGCTTGATGGCGTCCGCTGCGATCAGTAGCACATCGTAAATGGAGCGGGACTTGTAGTCCGTGGGGGCTTTTTCGAATTTTTTGCGGTAACCGGCATCGAACTGTTTGGCCACATCGGTTATCATGACATCTTCGTGCATGCGTGAGACAAAAAGCTCGAGGTTGCCGTAATCACCGACGGTTTGCCAGAACTCGGGCCACAGAGAAGGCGGTCCGGCGCCTTCCAGCAATAGGGCGGAGCCTGGGATCATACCGGTCTCGCCGGCCTGTGCAATCAGGTAGTGCACGCCGAAACCATACACAAAGGCCAGCATCAGGTCGGGATTGAATTTTTTGACTTTGTTGAGCTCGGCGTAATGGTCCTGGCTCTTCCGCTCGGTAATTAATGTCATATACTCGATGCCAGCATTGTCCAAAGCCGCTTCGGCCAGGCCCTTGATTCCCATACCCCAGTCGGTGTTCTCGGCGAAAATGGCAACCCGTTTGAAATTGTAGTCCTTGACGAACCCGATGATATTGTCGTTGACGACACCACTGTTACAGGGGCCGGCCCGAAACACGTATGGATAGTTTTTCTTGGTAATGTCATCATGCCAGGCCTCGGCAATCACCAGGGGCACCTTGTAGCGGTTGGCCACATCGATTTCTGCCAAAGCGGCGGAGCTATGGGATTCCCCCAGAACCATCACGACTTTGTCTTTGGTAATGAGTTTCTCGATACCGCTGGCAGCCTTGGCCGGATCTCCGGCTGTGTCTTCAAAAACCACCTCGACCTTTTTCCCCAGAAGACCGCCGGCCCCGTTAATTTTGTCCAAGGCCAATGCAATACCTTCCTCGAAGGCCTTGCCGGTAGCCGCTGCACCGCCGGTACGCGGGCCGACCACACCGATTTTGATAACGTCTGCCGCCGATCCCACACCAGCCAACCCTATGGTTGCCATGGCCAGTGCGGTCAATAGAATCAATGCCTTGCGATAATTTTTCATGTTCCCTCCTTTGGTTAAAGAATCCTGATTTTGTGATGGAAGCCAATCTTCCACCGTTGACGCAAACAATCCGACACGTTGTTTTAGCGTTTCACGCTAATTTTTTAAAACCTCGTCCAGCGCCCGGCGCAGGGCCGCGGTGACAATATCCATTTCGTTTTCGCTGATAATAAAGGGGGGCGCCACCACCAACCCGTCACCGTCGGTCCCGGCCAGAGCCAGGGCCTTGTAGACAATTACACCCTGCTTGAAGAGGTGCTCCCACATCAGCTCGGCCACCTTTCGGGCTCTCGGGAAAGGGGATAAGGTTGCCTTGTCGGCCACCAATTCGAGCCCCCACATCATGCCCAACCCCCGGATGTCGCCCACATATGGAGAATCGCCAAGCACCCCGGTCAACTTTTCGCCCAGCACCGGCCCCAGGACTTCAACCCTTTCCACAAGTCTCTCCTGCTCCAATATGCCAACGGCGGCCAGCCCTGCTGCGGCGCAAACCGGATGATGGGAAAAAGTGCCGCCATGAACAAAGCCACCATTTTCAGCCAGCACCTGGTACAGTTCTTCCGTAACGCCCACGGCGGAAAGGGGCAATGCCCCTCCGGACAGTCCCTTGCCCAAGGTGACGATATCCGGCACAGCCTCATAATGCTCACTGGCAAACCATTTACCGGTTCGCCCCATGCCGCACATCACTTCGTCCTGGATCAGAAGGACCCCGTGATGATTGCAAATTTCCTGCACCAGTGGCCAATAACCCGGCGGGGGAGGGCATATCGCCAGAGAAGCCCCGCTTACGGTCTCGCCAATGAAAGCCGAAATGGTCTTAGGTCCCTGATCAACGATAATCTCATCCAATGCCGTTGCGCAACGCAGCGCACAGGATGACGGTTCAAGACCGAACGCGCATCGCAGGCAGTATGGCGGTGCAATATGCAAACCGTCCAGCAGCATTGGAAGGAAGGGCGCCCGTAAGCTGGTGCGGCCGGTGGCGGCCAGGGCTCCTAAGGTAAGGCCATGATAAGAGCGCCATCTGGAAATGAGCTTGTAGCGGCTTTCCTGTCCTCCGGCCACATGAATTTGGCGGGCAAGCTTGATGGCTGTTTCCACCGCCTCGGAGCCACTGGTCATGAAGTAAAATCGGCTGATGCCCTTCGGCGCATGGCCGGCCAGTTTATCTGCCAGTTTTGCCACCGCATCGGTAGCAAACATGGTCGGGTGAAAATAATATCCCCGCAATAGTTGTTCGCCTATCGCTTGCGCGATCTCTTCTCTGCCGTGCCCCAGGTTCACGACCACCGCACCGCCGCTGGCATCCAAGTAGCGGCGACCTTTTCCATCGACGATAAAAGCCCCCTGTCCCGCTTCCGCTACCGGTAGCTCTTTCGCAGGAACGCGTTGAAAAACATGGTTCGTCACGCTCTTTCTCCTTTGACGGTGTCGAGTTTCAGTATTTGTCGGGCTTCAGCCGGCGTAGCTATCTCCCGGCCCAAAATGCGGCTGATCTGGACAATGCGCTCAACCAGCATCTGATTGGTGGCCAGTTCGCCCCTGCGGAAGTAAATATTATCCTCCAGACCGACCCGCACGTGACCACCCATTAAAATGGCGTGCACTGCCATGGGCAACTGAGCAGCGGCCACACCGCTTACGCTCCAGGTAGATCCCTCGGGCAAGCATTCCACCAGGTGAACCAGGTGAGCGATGCGGGCCGGCATAGCCCCTTTCAGTCCCATTACGAAGTTGAAGTGCAAAGGTGCTTGCAGGAAACCATTTTCAAAAAGGGTTAGTCCGTTGTACAACATGGATAGATCGAACACTTCGATCTCCGGCTTGATGGATAGCCGCTGCATTTCTTTTGCCAAACTTTCAATCAAATCGGGCGGGTTCACATAGGCGGAGTTCGGGAAATTAACACTGCCGGTGGTGAGGGAAGCCATTTCTCCACCCGCAGTCAAACGCTTGAGTCGGCTTTCAAAGCTCACACCGGCCCGTCCGCCGGTGGATATCTGTAATATCAGTTCTGTTTGGCCTTTGAGTGCGTCGACTACCTCGGCAAAACGGGCAGGATCATCAGAAGGGTTTTCTTGTTCATCTCGGCTGTGAATATGCAATATGGAAGCCCCGGCCTTCTCACAGCGAAGAGCGTCCGCCACGATTTCTTCCGTGGTTATCGGTACATGAGGGGTGTGCTCTTTTTTGGGTATCGAGCCGGTGGGGGCAACGGTGATGATCAGTTTATCGTTCATGGTAGGCTCATTTCTTGATTTGGTTTTAGCTACCCCTTTTCATGATATAGATGTACTACCTTCCATTGTACCGAGTGCCTTTTGAATTTTAACAGCCGTCTTTACAGCTAAAGGGGCCAGGCGTTTTTCCAACTCCTTTCGACTTATCCGCTTGGTGGGCACCGCTATATTCAAAGCAGCGATAGCATGGCCATCGGAATTCATGATCGGGGCCGACACGCTGCGCAGTCCCACGGAAAGTTCCTCGTCGTTAATCGCATATCCCTGACGGCGTACCAGTGTCAACTCTTGGCGGAATTGCTTTTCATCGTTGATGGTTCGGTGGGTAAGGGAAGCAAAATCATAATCAATCAAAATCCGATCCAACTTTTTCTTATCGAGGAAAGCCAGAAGCGACTTGCCCATTGAAGTGCAATGTAGCGGCAGGCGTGAGCCGAGTTGTAAATCAAAGGGCAGAATACGACCGGTGTTATTTATCCGCACGAGATACATTAACTCGTTGCCTTGCAAAACGGAAAGGTTCACCGTTTCTCCGGTTTTTTCTGCCAATCGCTCCAGGTACTGCTGGGCCACCTGACGCCAGCTCAGGCTACTCATGGATGCATATCCTAAGGAGAGTAACTTCGGTGTAAGGTAGAAGCGACGTTGCCGGTCTCGCCGCATGTAACCCAATTCTGCAAAGGTGTGGCAGATGCGGGTAACGGTAGCGTTGTTGGTTTGGGACCGGCGTGAAAGTTCAACAAGCCCCAAAGGTTCATGTGAATTGGCCAAGGTGGAAAGGACATTCATACCTTTGGCAAGGGACTTTAGAAAATAGCGCGTATTATCTGAGGTCACCATTTTTTCCACCTGTTTAAAAATTTACGCATAGCGAAAATAATTTTTGCTATGCGTAATAAATAAAACAAATTTGCGATGCCTGTCAATAGCAAATAACTTCAAGTCATGGTCTATTTCAAACCGTTATAGGTGGCTGATAGGCGTTTATCTGTGTTAAGGCAGTGACGCGAAGCCAAAAGATCTTGAATAAGCTGTATTGTCCAAGTCGTTTACGATTAAATTTGGAATGACCCAATTATTGTGAGGTGTGATGTCGCAATCTGAAATTTTGGGACTCTGTGGGTAAGGCTTAAATCGGGGAAAATCTTAGCCGAACAGAATTTGAAACAAGCCCGTTTCCCGACTTCTGTTTTCCGGCTTCTGCCTTCTGTTACGGCTTTCTTTTATCCTTGAGGATATGATTGGATATGACAATGCGCTGAATTTCGGAAGTGCCCTCATAGATTGTAAAAACCCGGGCATCCCGGTAAAAGCGCTCGACCGGGTATTCTTTGGTAAAGCCGTATCCGCCATGCATTTGAAGGGCTTTTGCAGTGGTGCGGTTAACCATCTCAGAAGCATACAGCTTGGCCATTGAAGCCTGTGCTGTGTAGTTCTCTCCGCGATCCTTCACCTCGGCAGCTGAGAATGTCAAAAGACGGGCTGCCTCTATTTCAGTCGCCATATCAGCAATCATCCATCGCAACCCTTGAAACTTTGAAATCGGCTGGCCAAATTGCTCCCTTTCTTGCGCATACTGAACGGCAGCATCAAAGGCCGCTTGAGCCACTCCGACCGATTGGGCGGCAATTCCGATCCGTCCGCCGTCAAGACCGGTCATTGCAATTAAAAAACCATCCCCTTCATTTCCCAAACGATTTTCGGCCGGGATACGACAATCCTCAAAAATAAGATCGGTGGTGTCGGAGGCGCGCAGGCCCATTTTGTCTTCCAACTGTCCTACCGTCAAACCTGGGGTGCCCTGTTCCACCAAAAAGGCACTAATTCCCCGATGACGCTTTTGCTCATCGGTTTTTGCAGTTACAATAATAATGCCGGCATTTTTTCCGGTAGTTGTAAATCGTTTGCTGCCTCTGATGATATAGCTATCGCCGTCAAAAACGGCTTTGGTTGTCTGCCGGGCCGGATCAGAACCTGCATTCGGTTCGGTTAAGGCAAATGCGCCGATCAACTCTCCGGCTGACATTTTTCTAAGATAACGCTTTTTCTGTTCTTCGGTGCCGTATCGCAATATACTCTCGCAGACAATTGAATTGTGGACCGACATCACCACCGCGGTTGAAGCGCAGGCATAAGCCACCTCAGAAAGCGCCAGGACGTAGCTTACCGTATCCGCGCCGGAACCACCATATTCGGGAGGCACCATCATTCCCATTAATCCCAGTTCGCCAAGCTTCTTCAAGTTATCGGCCGGAAACTCCTTGGTTTGATCACGTTCCATGGCCTTGGGTGCAAACTCCGTTCTGGCAAGGTCCCGGACCATGGATTGAACCATGAGTTGCTCTTCGGTTAACTTAAATGACATGCTTTATCTCCAGTGTGGCGTTTTGAATTCAAATAGATATAATATCTATCCTACTGATTGCTTCTTGCTTCCGGCCACCCGCTTCTGGCCAATACCTGATCCACAGATAAAAAATGACCTCTTCCATGCTTTGCAGGTAGCCGGAAAGCAGAAGCCAGTGACCAGCAGCCGGTAGCCAATCAGGGTGAATAGATCACGACTAACAACTCGGCCGTTTCATCGCTGATGCTTCTTAAATTGTGCTGAATAGCAGAGTTGAAATGCAGGGAGTCCCCTGTTTCAAGAACATTTATGTGTTCACCGACAGCCACCTCGATTTTGCCCCCCAGAACATAAACAAATTCTTCGCCCTCGTGATGGTAACCAACCCCCTTGTGATCCTGCTGGGGTTCGACCGTAACCAAAAACGCCTTAAGATGTTTATTTTCGGCACCAGGCGTTAGCGTCGTGTAGGCGTAATTTTCTGTTCGTTTGGTATGGGCCTTAATTCGGCTTTGCAACTGGGATTCCGGCTCCTTGAGAAGAGCGCCCGAGTCTATTTCCAGTGCCCTTGAAATTTGCAAAAGAGCTCCGACCGGCGGGATGGCTTTGCCGGACTCGATATCTTTCAGATATTCAGTGGCAAATCCTGTTTCGTTTGCCACCCAATCCAGTGACATTTTTTTGGCGGTTCTGGCCTTTTTGATTTTCTGGCCGACTGGAACCTGTTTTTTTGCCTTTTTTCGCGGCATAATTCCTCCACATAAATAAAATGACTAAAATTAAAAATGCCTAAAATGCCTAAAATAAAATAGGTATGCCCTCTAAATTTTAGGCACTTTAGATCATTTCAGGCATTTTACATTACGATTCATACTCATAAAAACCTCTGCCCGATTTCCTCCCCAACCATCCGGCTTCGACGTATTTGCGGAGCAACGGGCAGGGGCGATACTTGGAATCTTTGAAACCATCATATAATGTTTCCATAACCGCCAGGCAGGTATCCAATCCAATCAGATCGGCCAGAGTCAAAGGACCCATGGGGTGATTCATGCCCAGTTTCATGACGGTATCAATATCTTCAC
>JASFTL010000054.1:0-12706 GCA_050053555.1 Desulfobacterales bacterium | reverse complement strand
AGGAAGAGTATTCCAGGCGGGATATATTTTCATGGCAACGTTTCCTTAGCGCAAACTGCGTATAAAGTCTCCCACCGAATCAACCCCTTTTTTTTCCATTACCCGGATGGTCTGTGAGCCGATAACGGCTATATCTGCTTTGCCCTTCAGAAAATCAATATCGGATTTTTTTTTAATACCGAAACCAAGTGCTAAGGGAAGGGCAGTGCTCTTGCGGCAATTTCCAAGATAGGATGCCAGTTTTTCTGAAAAATCGGTGTTTTCACCGGTGACTCCCTTTCTGGCGATGCAGTAAATAAAACCGCTGCCGGAAGAGGCGATGGTTCTCATGCGGTCAGCGGATGTTGATGGTGAATAAAAAAGGATGGGGTCAAGATTGTGTGCATACATAGCATCCAGATAGGTGTGACGCTCTTCGTGCGGAAGATCCGGTATGAGACTGCCGCGAAGCCCGCAATCCGACAGGGACATTACGAAACGATCCATACCGTATCTGAAAGCGATCTTGTAATAGCTCATCATAAGAAAAGGTATACTGAACGTGCTGGTGATTTTTTTGGCCAGATTAAAACATTTTTTTACGGTGGCCCCGCCTTTCAAAGCTTGCTGATTGGCACGTCTGATAACCGGGCCGTCTGCATAGGGCCTGGAAAAAGGAATTTGCAATTCCATAAGATCTACGCCGGCCGCCACCATTGCTTCGATGACCTTTATATTATCTTCAAAAGAGGGGTTGCCCAAGACGATATGGGTCATCAGCAAAATATCTCTATCATCCAGTCTTTTTTTAAGATACGACTCAAGCACCACATTCCTTTTCTTTGATTTGTATCAACCTGTTCAATTCCGAATCTAAACATACATCGACACACGTTGATATGTCTTCAACGCTCTGCCATCACAGCATTCATCAGAATAGGACTTTTCTTGCCGGGATACGATTCAATACCGCTGTTCACATCGACCGCGTAGGGTCTGACGGCGTGAATGGCTGCAGCAATATTTGAGGGTGTGAGTCCACCTGATAAAATAACAGGGATTTCCTGTTTTTTGGTCTTGATTGCCAGTTCCCAGTCGAAAGTTTTACCGGTACCGCCGGCCTTTTCCTTTGAATAGGTATCCAGGAGCAGGGCTCGGACTTTTCCGTGATAGGCCGGACCATGTTGCAGGCTGGATTTATCCTTTATGCGTATTGCTTTGATCACATACGGCATCAATTCATCGCAGAAAGCAGGAGATTCATCTCCGTGAAGCTGAACCAGATCGAGACCACAGTACTGCATAATTTCTTTTATGGCGGCCGGTGCTTGATTGACAAAGACACCAACCGTTTTTATAAAAGGCGGAACAGTGCGGATGATCTCACGTGCCTTTTGAGGTGCGATTTGCCTGGGGCTGGGGGCAAAAATAAAACCCAGGGCGTCGGCACCGAGTTCGACCGCCATCGATGCATCCTCTAAATTGGTGATGCCGCAGATTTTTACTTTTACTTTATCCATCTCACATTTTACCGGCGTCAACGATTTCTTTTGTCTTTAAGGCAAGATTTTTGCTTCTCATCAATGACGAACCCACCAGAACCGCATGGATGCGTGCTGTTTTCAAAGCGAGAATATCTTCTTTATCGGCGATGCCGCTTTCGCTGACACGAACACAATTGGACGGTATCAACGGTGCCAGTTCAAGAGTGGTCCTCATATCGACTTTAAAACTGTTCAGATCACGATTGTTGATACCGATGATTTCTGCACCGCTGATAACGGCTTTTTCAAGGTCATCCCTGTTGTGAACCTCGGTCAACGGGGTCATGCCCAGTTCTCGGCACAAAGCAATGTATTCTGATAATTGCGACTGCGACAGGATTCGTGCGATCAGAAGGATCGCATCGGCGCCGTAAATGAAAGCTTCGCGAACCTGAACTGCATCGATGATAAAATCCTTTCGCAGGACCGGCAAGGAGGTCGCCATTTTCAGGCGTGGTAATTGTTCCAGATCGCCCTGGAAAAATCGCTGATCCGTAAGCAAAGAGATCGCCGCCGCCCCGGCATCCTGATAGATGCAACCGATAAGGCTGGGATCCACCTTTTCGCGGATAAGCCCGGCTGACGGAGAGGCAAATTTGATCTCAGCAATCAGACTGATCTTTTGCGGTGTCGATATGGCGGCCTTAAAATCTCTTCGGGAAAGTCGTTCCTTATCCCTGCTCGATGGAATGGACTTTTTTAGCCGGGCCACTTCTTTCTGCTTCTCTGCCAGTATTTCCGTCAGGCGTTGATGAATGCGAATCTCCATATGGTTAGCTGCGCACAAATGGCTGGCACTGCCGTGTAAACTCAATCAATCGATCGAGCTTGTTCCTGGCCTTGCCGGAATCGATGGAATCGGCTGCGATCTGGATACCCTCTTTAAAATTCTCACATAGCCCCGCAGCAGTAAAGGCTGCCGACGCATTCAGCAAAACCATATCTCTTTTTGGACCCTTCGCGCCATCCAGAATCTGTCGGATAATATTTGCATTTTCCTTGGCATCACCGCCAACAATATCTTCCACGCCCGCTCTGTTGAAGTCATATTCCTCCGGCGTCATCTGGAATGTGCTTACTACAGCGTCTTTCAGATGCGAAACTTTTGTGGGTCCGCAGATACTGATTTCGTCAAATGTTCCTTCACCGCAGACCACAAATGCCTCTTTGGTTCCCAACCGTTTCAGGACTTGGGCGATTTTATCCGTCAGGCTTTGTTCATAGACGCCCAGCACCTGAACCGAAGCGCCGGCCGGATTGGTTACGGGGCCGAGGAGATTAAAAATGCTGCGGATTCCAACCTCCTGCCTGGGTCCCGCAGCATGTTTCATTGCACCGTGAAAAATAGGAGCATAGAGAAATCCAATGCCGATCTCACTGATGCATTTTTCCACATCGGTACTGGTGACATCCAGATTTACACCCAGGCTTTCGAGCACGTCCGCGCTGCCGCACAGGCTGGATACGGCCCGGTTGCCGTGTTTGGCCACCTTTATACCGCCGCCGGCGGCCACAAATGCAGTTGTGGTGGATACATTAAACGTCCGGGTTCCGTCGCCACCGGTGCCCACAATATCGAGGATCGTCTCATTGTCGATATTGATCTCATCGCGGTCAATGTTGACCAGATGATTATTGACGTTTATTTTTGTGGCCTTGGCCCGCATGGCCCTGGCAGCGCCGGTAATCTCATCAACGGTCTCTCCCTTTAATCGCAAAGCGGTGATGAATGCCCCGAACTGGGCCGGTGTGGCAGTGCCGATCATTATCTCTTCCATGGCCGTTTCCATCTCAGCCTCTGTGAGATCCTCGCCTCTTACGACTTTTGAAATAAATTCTTTAATCATGGTATTTACCTCCATTTATTGAAAAATTTTGTAAAATATCTGTCCCTGCTTCGGTCAAAATAGATTCGGGGTGAAACTGAACACCCTCTACGGGGTAGTTACGGTGCCGCAAGCCCATAATCTCGCCTTCTGCGGTCCAGGCACTGATATCGAGGCAATCGGGCACCGTATCTTTCTGCACGATGAGGGAGTGGTAATGCACGGCCTCAAACGGATTGGTCAGGTCTTTAAAAATGCTGCGACCATCGTGAAAAATCCTAGAGGTCTTGCCGTGCATAATACGATCCGCCCTGACCACTTTTGCCCCATAAGATTCGGCGATGGCCTGATGTCCGAGACATACCCCCAGAATAGGAATTACGTTTCCCAGATGATGGACGGCTTCGATGGAAACTCCTGAACTGGCAGGTGTGCCCGGTCCGGGCGAGACCACCATGGCTGATGGGTGCAGTGCTTCGATGCCCTGGATATCGATACAGTCGTTTCGAAAGACTTTTACCTCGTGATCAAGCTTTTCAAGTATCTGGACAAGGTTGTAGGTAAAGGAGTCATAGTTATCAATTAGCAGAATCATTGTGTTTTACCTTTTTGATGGCTTTAAACATGGCACCGGCCTTTTTTAATGTTTCCTCATACTCATTTTCAGGAGACGAGTCAGCAACAATACCGGCCCCCACTTGAACTGTGAGCCTGTCTTTAAAGATGGTAATTGTGCGGATGGTGATGCAAAAGTCCATGTTTCCATTGAAGCCAAAATAGCCGACCGCACCGGCATAAGACTCCCGCGCGCTGGGTTCCAGTTCACTGATAATCTCCATCGCGCGAATCTTGGGGGCGCCGCTGACGGTTCCGGCCGGAAAAGCGGACTTAAACAATTCAAAACAGTCAGCGCCGGGTTTCAAGATTCCCTCCACCCGGGATACGATATGCATCACGTGCGAGTAGCGCTCTATTTCCATAAGCCGAGGCACCTTTACAGAACCCGGGGCTGCCACCTTGCCGACATCGTTTCTTCCCAGATCAACCAGCATAATATGCTCGGCGCGCTCTTTGGGATCGGCCATAAGGTCGTTTTCAAATGCCCGGTCCTCTTCGGGAGTTGCACCTCTGGGACGGGTACCGGCGATGGGGCGAAGTTCGATTTTCCCGTCTGTCAGCCGCACCAGTATTTCCGGAGATGCGCCGATCAGTTTAATGTCACCGAAATTCAAGTAGAACATATAGGGTGAAGGATTCACGCTCCTGAGGCTGCGGTAGAGGGCAAAATCTTCACCGGATAACGCACCGGAGAATTTCTGGGAAAGAACGATCTGAATCGCGTCACCGGCAACGATGTAATCCTTGGCTTTGCGGACGGCATCCTCAAAGTCGACTTTTGAAAAATTCGATTTCAGATCAGAAATTTTTAATGAACCGTTTTTTGAAACCGAAGATAAGGGACTTTGCAACTTTGCCCTTGTCTGTGAAACCTCATGGCAGGCGCGGTCGTAAGCTGTTTTCAGATCGGCGTCTTTTTTAAGATGGGCGAAGGCCACCACCTTTATCATATGGGTGAAATGATCGAAGATAATCAAATGACGGCAGGCGATGAAAACAGCTTCCGCTTGCATACTGTCCGCGGGCAAAATATTGGGAAGATGTTCCCACTTTCTGACAAGGTCGTAATTAAAAAATCCCACCAATCCACCCTGAAACGGCGGAAGATCCCTGACAGTCACCGGTTTGAATTTTGCACATAAGTTCCGCATAGCATCTAAAGGATCAGCGACATCTTTTAATACTTTCTTTTCAAGGCGCTCGTTGACCTCCATATAGCTGTTGCGTGATATTGCGCGCAAATAGGGCGAACGGCCGATAAAACTGTAGCGCCCCCAATGCTCTCCGCCTTCAGCGCTTTCAAGAAGGTAAGAATATGAATCGTCTTTCAACTTCAGATAGGCCGAAACCGGCGTTTCCGTGTCAGCCAGGAATTCCTGATACACGGGGATCAGGTTTCCCGCTTGCGCCATCTGCTTAAATTCTGAAAATTCAGGTTTTATTTTCAATTTGGGTCTCCAAATAAAAAAGGCCGGGGGATCAACGGCCCCCCGGCCATTAAAATACTCAAATAAAAAACCGTGGGACCATTTGGAGGTGCCCACGGCTTATTGGCTAATTATGATATTCGTCTAAATCGGCGGGCTCGCCTCCATATGAGCGCAGAGCCACCACCAATTTCTCAATGCATTCAAACAAATATTTCTTCGTTCGCGAATCATAAGAACGTACTCTAGAGTGTGTTAACGCAATTGTCAAGTAAAATAATCTTATTGAAAAATCCAGCGAAGATATCGAGCGCGGCCAGAAGCAAACTGGATGCTTTGATCGATTTTACCCGGCAATGCGACTTTTTTGTGCGTAGGGCCATCTAAACAGGAAATTTGCCGGTATCGTTAGATTTGTTCATTCGGATATCTTTCTCCGGCGTTGTTTTGGATTCGGTTTCCATTGCAGCAAAATAATCGATGCGATCACGAGCACCCCTCCTAGTATTTGAGGCGGTGCCATCACCTCGCCTAAAAAAATAGCCGAAATAACGCCGGCACTGATCGGCTCCAGGGTGGCGGTGATACTGGCGTGCGTGGCACGGATGCGGTTAATGCCTTCAAAATACAGCCCGAAGGGTAAAATCGTGCCGCCGGTGGCGATAAATAGAATCCAGAACCACTCCACCAGCTCATAGGGATGCAAAATTGCTTTCAGCGGCGGGTGCAAAATATTCCAGCTCAAGGCCGCAAAGAGCAACCCGTAGAGCAGGACGGTCCAGGGACTGTATTTTTGCATACCGTATTCGCTGAGAAGCGAGTAGATGGCAAAGGCGACGGCTGCCAGTATACCACCGATAATTCCGATGCGATTTAAAGATAACAAATTCAGGCTGTAAGCACCGACAACCAGAAAGCAACCGACCAGCGTACCGAAGATTGCCAGGATGCTGTTGCGCGTCAATTTCTGGTGCAGAAAAATTGCGGCGTAAGCTGCCACAAAAACCGGGCCGGTATAATGCAATAAAATAGCTGCGGCGACATTGATTTTGCTGATCGCAAACAAATACAAAAACTGGGCCGCACCGATGCCGAGTATACCCAGCAGCGTGAAGTAAACCAGATCTTTGGTGGCAATTTTCAAAAGCGACCGGTTGCGGAGCAGCAGCCACAATAAAAGGCCGCAAAAGGCCAGCGTGACCCGCAGCTGAATCATCTGATAAGATGTGATGCCGCGATTAAATAAAAACTTGGCGGCCGTGCCGGAAACGGCAAACAGGATGGCGGCCAGCGTGACATAAAGATAGCCGATTTTATTCATTTGGGTTAACAAAGAAGAGGAACTCACCCTCGCCCTCCAGCCGGCCGAACAGCGGGGTTTGGGCCTGGCGGGAAGCATTTGAGACAGTGGGGCGCAGATAGGCCCCCAATTCGGTGCCTGTGACCACGTTGTCCTTGTCGATATCGGCTTCGCCGGCGATCGCTTTTAAAAAATAGGCGGTGAACAATCCGTGGCCTTCGCGCTCCTGAACCTGTTCGCCCTGGCCGCCGGCGGTGACGATCTGAACCACCCGCATCGCTGACACTTTGCGCAGGTAATCGCTGATACCCGGCCACACCCCGGCCGCGCGGTTGAGCCCCAGGCCCGAATAGCAGGAATCCATGACATAAAGGATGTGCTTGGCGCGAATACGACTGGAGAGGCTCCGGATCTGTTCCATGGAAACGGCAGTAGAGGCGTAGTTGAGCGCATCGGCATCCACCGGAATAATATATCCCTTTTTGCCGCCGCCGGACAGCGTCTCTGTTTGACCGTGGCCGGCAAAGTAAAACAGGACGCGATCATTGCGGTCAACCGTTTTGGGAAGATTATCGAAAAGCTCGGTCAGAATTCGCCGCTGGGTGGCCTCTTTGTCCAGGATCATGATGATCTCATCAAATCCACTGTTTTCCAGCGCGGCTTTAACGGCGTTGGCGTCGGCGATTGCAAACTCCAACCCCGGCCACTTTTCATAATCGTTGATGCCGATGACAACGGCAACGGATTTGCCGTAGAGCGCTTGCCGCTGGGTGGCGGCATCGACCCGGGCCAAGGGCGGCAAGGCATATTTTTCACCCTCAATATCGATTGAAATGTGCGCGCGGTTGCCGAGCGAATCGGCAGCTTCCACCCGAATGGTATTGGCTCCCAGCCGGATGGGAATGTCTTTGAGGAAGTTTCCGTGTTCATCCAGAGATGTTTCCTTTTGATTGACTTTTACCCAGGCCACACCGCTTTTGTCGGTGGCAATCCCCCGCACGGTCAAGTTTTCATAGGTTTCAACAATCTTCATTCCCCGCCGGGTGGACGGTTCATACAGGATAATCTTGGGCCCCTCGTTGTCGCCGGCCTTTTCGATTTCCCGCTTTAACTTCAGTGCTTTGGGATAATCTCCTCTGATGCCCAGGGATTTTTTGATGTTGCGGGCAGCCTCATCCAGATCGCCTTTTTCAAACAGCAGACGGGCCAAAAGGTAGTACAGCTTGTAGTTGGTGGTACCCAGCTCGGCAGCCTTGCTGAAAAATTCAACCGCCTTTTCGACCCGACCTTCTTTGCGGTGGATGTTTCCCATCAGTTCATACGGCCGGATGAAACCCGGGCAAAGTTGGGCTGCGATCTCATAATTGCGAAAGGCTTGTGCTTCGTTTGTTGAATATCGACCCTTCCAGAAAATGGATAAGGCCTTGTCACAGTCGCTCGAAGCCCATACAACGGATGAGCCGCCAAATGTGAACAAAAGAAACAACAGGCATATTTTATATAAAACACTGTGTTGTTTTGGCTTCATCTTGTTTCCGACGGTGTGCAAATTTTTATGATGACGAATCCAAGCGCCGCAGATAAAGGATTGCGCAGAATTTTGAAAGTTGCCGGATATTTTATTCAGACTAATTATATTAAGGGGTCGGGAAGTGTTCTATCCTCTATTGTCGATAGACACGCACAGGACTTCGACCCGTTAGGGGCTCCGGCCGCATACGGACAGCCCCTTACGGGTCAGTATATGTCTGAGCTTGCCGCGCGATGGATCGAGGGCAAAAACTCCCAGACCCCTGAATTATATTAGATCTCGCTTTCAATAATCTCCTGGGCGGCGTTGATGGTAAAATTATCGATCCAGGCCTTAATCGAACGGGTTGCCGTGATGGAATTGCGGTCCTTGACAAAATTTTGCAGTGTTAATCCGATTGTGGTTTCATTTTGACTGGACGGCAGGGTACACATTTTTATCCAACGGTTTTGACCCTGTTTGCGGTAAAAGGTGCTCACTTGATCACCCATGCGCACAAATCGAACCGAGCCAGTAAAATTGTCGATGGGATGCCAGTAGCCCCTATGGTACTTGCCCCGCTCGAGTTGGCCGGAAAAAATTTCACTATTTTTGTTTTTCCCCGCTTTCAGCAATCCGATAGAAGTCATACGATTCAGGTGGCCGGATTTTGATTTCTCGACAGCGCCAAAACCCAAAACCTGGTCCATATCCAAATTTCCGGGAACAAAATCAATTTGAAAATCGATCTGCACATCGAAATCTCCCCTGAGGGCAAACTTGGAAACCAGACCCCCTTTGCTGAATCCGCCGGTTTTGGTATCGATGCGCAGTTTTCCCTCTTCGATGGTCATGTCGGCTATTTTGAGGTTTCCCAGCTGGGCAGCAGAAAAAACGAAGCCGGCTTTATCCCAGAGGCCTTCTTTTAAGGTGTCAAAAGAGTCACAATAATACGCCAGCTCGTTTTGCGGCAGACTGTTTGCGATCACCAAAGGCGCCGGGTCCGCGGCGCATGATAGCAGCGCACCCAGTAAGAGAAGTAATAAAAAACCGATGATAAAATAAATTTTTTTGCTTCGCATAACGTGGTCCTCCCAATCTACTAAATGAATGCTGAAACCTTCGAAGTGCAGTGCCTTCTATCGATAGCTGTAAGAGCAGACGCTGAAAAAGTATCAAATCTATGAATTTATAGGCTTAAAATTAAGGAAAGGAACTGTTGTTGATGCGGGTTTAATTACTAAAAAGCAGCCGGCGTTGTCAAGCATACACTAATTGAGCGATTGTCGAGGTTGCCGTAGATGCGGTAAGATCGGCAATCAGAGTTATATGTTATTCGGCCTGTTTTTCTCTTAAACGATCGAGCGTGTTTAGCATCTCCTGGTAGGTTGGCTCATCAAACCTGTCAATTTCTTTTGAGTGCATTTTCCACATCTGCAGGCACATATCGGCATCGTGATGGCTGTTTTGTTCGATAAAATATTCGAAACATTTCAGCGAATCATTGACCGACTTTTCATACAGCTGTTGCTCGAATGCTTCATATTTTTGCGGATCGAACTTGCCGGCGTCCATGGCCGCGGCCCGCCAGACATTGAGCCTGACGCGGCCGCTGTAAAATCCTTCCTTTTCCAGCGCACGCTTTAACCGCCAGAGGGCATTGGCGGCTTCTAAATTAAGCATCTTCTGCCTGGCTTTTTCTTCTTGGGTCTGTTCGGCGACTGCTGTCGACATCGTACGACACACCGGAGTGAGAATCAGTAAAATGCAGAGTGCGATTGTTTGAAATTTTATATGCCGGGAAAATGGAGGCATTCTATAGGATGCCTGTCTTTCTTAATTTGGAAGTTAGCACTGAAATATTTATCCGCGGATTACATAGATTAACACAGATTATTATCTCCAACAATTGTAAACGAACCGCTTGATGGTTTTAGGGATTTTTTTATTTATGTAATCGGCGTAATCTGTGGATTATTTTCTTGCCTCTAACCTAAAGCGAAGCGCTCCTTAATCGGAGCGCAAGAATTGAGCGGAGTGTTCCTCAAGTCTCGCCAGGGCGAGACGCTCATCATTATTTTGATTTTGCTTTTTCTCTTCGTTCGGTCACACAGTAGATTCCGTTGCCTTCTATGGCCGGCTTAAAACACATGTTGTCGGAGACACAGGCCGATTTTGTAAAATCCCCGGCCTTCCAGCGGTTGATCAAGTGGGGCTCGCGGATCAACGGCCGCGCCATGGAAATGTAATCCGCCACGCCTTCGCTGACCAGGCGTTCGGCCACATGAAAGGATCGGTTTCCGCCTACCAGAATTAAGGGAACGTCAGTTTTTTTGCGGAGTGCCTTGGCTTCTTCCTGAAAATAGGCTTCTTTTTCTTCTTTATTGATGCCTAACTGGCTGGCCTTAGTCTTGGCGCTGATCGGCAGACCTCCGCTGACCTCGATGGCGTCGATGCCGGCATCTGCCAGCATCTTGCCGACGCCAACAAAGTCTTCGCGCATCAGTGCATTGTCGACAAACTCCTTGGAATTCAGTTTGATTAGAACCGGAAAGTCGCTGCCCACGACTTTGCGAATGGCCTGCAGCACCTCCAGGGTCAGTCGGGCACGATTTTCGAGTGAGCCGCCGTATTCATCTGTGCGCTGATTGAACAGGGGAGAGATAAATTCGCTTAAAAGATAACCGTGGGCGCCGTGGATTTGAACGCCGTCAAAACCGGCGGTTTGAGCTCTTTTGGCTGCTGCGGCAAAATCTGCAATGATTTTTTGGATGTCTTCTTTGGTCAACTCTTGACGAGCGCCTTCGGCGATGCCTTCAACATTGGATGGCGCCACCGGGGTCTGCCCGGTTAATTTGGCATTGCCGAAAAAACCGCCGTGGGTCAGCTGGCAGACGATTTTGCCGCGATGATTGTGCACTGCATCGGTCATCTTTTGCAGTCCCGGGATCATCTCGTCGTTATGGATGCCGAGCTGCCCGCCTCCGGACTGGCCGACTTTCTGAACATAGGCATGGCTGCTGATGATCAAACCCACGCCTCCTCTGGCAAGATCCGCCATCAAGTTTATCAGTTTCTGGGTACAGGCACCGTCTTCAGCGGCCATGCCTTCCCAGGTCGCCGAGCGAACGAATCGGTTTTGCAGCTTCAGGCCATTAATTTCACTGGGCTCAAACAGTATACTCATCTCCGTCTCCTTTCAAAAGGGGCAAATGTGTCTATGAAATCAGCAGATCCGTTGCTATCTTCAACGTTATCTCTTTTACAGAAAACGTCAAGCGTGCCCGGAAAGATTTACTGAGCATCTTACGGCATCTTTCGAATACGGATTTCAACCTGCGGTGTATCCGCCATCAAGGTTACCAGCTTCGATGGATCCGTTTTGCCGTAATGGTAGGGGTAAAGAAATTTGGGTTTAAACGCTTTGGCGGCATCGGCCACCATTTCCGGTGTCATGGTATAGGGCAAGTTCATCGGTAAAAACGCATAATCGATATTTTTGAGTTTTTTCATTTCCGGTATATTTTCGGTATCACCGGCCACATAGATGCGTTTATCACCAAAGGTAATCACATATCCGTTTCCGTCGCCCTTGGGGTGGTAAGGAACACCCTCGCTGCGCATGTGAACGAGATTGTAAGCCGGCACCGCTTCTGTTTTTAGACCTTCAATGGTTTTAACATCCCCGTTGTGCATGATAATGCCGCCTTTAACCTGCCGGGCGCATTTTTCGTTCAAGACGAGGACTGTTTTTTCTGTACGCAGAAATTCCAGCGCTTTGAGGTCCAGATGATCACGATGTGCATGAGTTAAAAAAATCATATCCGCTTGCGGAAGTTTGGAATAGTCAGCCAGGCGCGAAAAGGGATCAATATGAATAACCTTTCCGCTAAAGGTGAACATGAGGGTGCCGTGGCCGATGAAGGTCATCTCCAGGTCACCTTCAGCGGTTTTAACAATATCTTTTTCGAAGGCCTGTCCGGCTATGGATCCAGATTGAATTGATATCAAAAACAAAGCAATCAGAATAACATATTTAAACATCGTGCACCTCCTCAATTTAATGGATGATTCCCTGGCGGATAATGTAGTACCACTCATCGATCAGCTTTTGTCGATTTTCACGGATCCAATCCTCACCATTTAATTCGACAAGTTCTGAAATCCGTACGCACAGAATTTCAAGTTCTTTGGGAGATCCCGGTATATTTTGGGTTCCTAAGAGTTTAAATACGATTTCTAGCGCGAGCGATTTCATAAGCGCCTCTAAACACAAGAACCCGTCTTTCTATCTGAAAAACGGGTTGCGGTTTGATGGGTTCATGACAATCCCTCAAAAGGGGTTCGTATTTTGGTACTAAATACTGAATATCACGGCAACTTTATAATGGTCAAGCTTTTTGAAATGCAGTGCTTGCGGCAACAAATTATCCATTCTAATGGTTGCAATAACCGACGAAACTGATCTATTGTATAAAAAAAGGAGATTTAAAAATGAATGA
>JASFTL010000053.1:0-12877 GCA_050053555.1 Desulfobacterales bacterium | reverse complement strand
GATATGATGTTTTTTTAATTTAGGCTTGGCCATCTAAAATTGCTCATCGTTTTTTGAATGTGTTTTTGGAAACTTTGTAAAGTGGCTCAATATTGATTATAGAAATGAATGTCAAGGAAAACAAGCGCCCATGTGTGTTTTCTTGCGGAATTGATGATCTTTATCACCTTGAGGATCGGCAAGTTTTTTTATTCTCATCCCGTAATAGACCTGCATGGGCCCTGGCCCGAAAGGAGTTCCGTCCGCATGCGGTCCGCAACAATTTAACTTCAAACCCCGCGAACGTCAGCAGGCGCGCTAAGATTCACCCCGGAACAGCCCCATGGAACCGATTACCACGGCTGCGATCATCATCGCTGCCTGTTTTGGGGATAGCTAAAGGTTTTGGCGGCGGTGTCAAGGCCCGGCAAAGATTTGTTGCGACCGGCTGCGGGCGGAAAACCTTGACGGGCCGGGATAGG
The DNA here is from genome assembly GCA_050053555.1 of Desulfobacterales bacterium. Taxonomy (GTDB): domain Bacteria; phylum Desulfobacterota; class Desulfobacteria; order Desulfobacterales; family JAHEIW01; genus JAHEIW01. The sequence goes on along the minus strand of JASFTL010000053.1, from coordinate 12,416 downwards.
CCTAAGATTATCGCATAATGGATTTCAGGTAAAAACTTTCCGTCCCCTTAATTTGTCTACCGCAACCAGTGTACGCTATTGGACCGACAATTGGGACAGATACGTTCCCACTCGACGTTGAATACGCCGCTCCATTTGTGATCGCACCGCAGGCAATGAAATTGAGCCGCACTGTTTTCGTCAGCTTGTTTGGGGTTCCGGGGTCGGGGTACCCGGAGCTTTGCCAACTCAGTGCGGGTAAACTCAAGCTCCTCTGATGTTACAGATTGGCGTTTCTTCTCTGCTTCCTGCATGATGGTCTGCCAGCGGGCACCCTCAGCAGCCGAACACCACTCCAGCATCAGACGCTCAGGTCGGATACCCAATCTTATTAATTTGTCCCACAAACCGTCAATACGACGCACCGTACTTCTATTGGCATCGATGTAGTGGCAGTCCACATAGTGACACCCAGAGACCAATACAACAGGCACACCCTTTTGAAATGCATACCACACGAATTCCGGATTCACACGGCCCGAGCACATTGTACGGATAATAATTGCCTGAGGCGGATAAGCCATACGGCTTAAGCCTGCTGTGTCGGCACCGGCATAGGAACACCAGTTACAGGCAAAAGTTACAATTTTCTCCGGTGCAGCTTCTTCCAGGATAGCGTCAATCTGGGCATAGATCGCTTGGTCTGAAAAGTGCCGCATTTCAATGGCCCCAAATTTGCACTCGGCCGCACAAGTACCACATCCGGCACAGGCCGCACTGATCACCTGGGGCACCTGTTTCTTTTCCCATGTTATCGCACCAAAAGGACAGACGTTCGCACATTGACCACACCGGGTACACGGCTCTTCATAAACGACCGCTGTGATTGCTTCAACGGCGAATTGGCTTTTCTGCAATAAAATAGATGCCCGTGAACTGGCGGCGCTCGCCTGGGTAACGCTTTCACGCACATCCTTGGGGCTTTCAGCCGCACCGGCGATGAAGACCCCCTTGGTGGGCGTATCCACAGGCCGCAGCTTGCCATGGGCTTCCTTTAAAAATCCGCCGGGTGATTTAGAAAGGCTGACCATTTGACGAACAAACTCAGTATCGACGGCCGGCACAGCGCCAACAGCCAATACCAACATATCAAATTCTAATTTTTCAAGGCGCTTTTCCGTTGTATTTTCAACGGTCACCCACAAATTTTTACTATGCGGATCTTCCTGGACTTCACCGGGCAAGCCGCGCAAGTATCGGACCCCATGGCCTCGGGTCCGCATTAATAGCTCCTCAAACCCCTTTCCATAAGCACGAATATCGGTATAAAAAATCGTAATGTCTGTGTCCGGGTAGTTGTCGATCAGGTATTGGGCGCCTTTGATGCTGTTCATACAGCAAATGTTGGAACAATATGGATTACCGCGGGTAGGATCCTGAGTTCGAGAACCCACACACTGAATATATCCGATACGCAGAGGTCGCTTCCTGTCGCTGGGGCGTCCTAAATGTCCGCCCAAAGCCCCTCCAGTTGAGATCAGCCGCTCAAATTCAAGGCTGGTAACAACATTCAGATAGCGCGTGTACCCGTATTCATCTAAAGCGGTCGGATCGTACACATCCATTCCGGTGGCGACAATTATAGCGCCGATGTCAATTTCAAAAAGCTCGTCTTCCTGGTCAAAATCAATACATTTTTTTTCACAGGATTCAATGCACTTCCCGCAAGCAATAGGGTTGCGGCCCAGGCAATCTTCGGCTGAGACCACGTAAGCAGAAGGGACAGCTTGCTGAAATGGGATGTAGATCGCTCGGCGGCTGCTAAGACCCATCTGGAATTCGTCAGGAACGACCACCGGACAAACAGACACACAATCACCGCAAGACGTACATTCGTCTTCATTGACATACCGGGCCTTTTTACGTATCCGCGCTTTAAAATTACCTACGTATCCGGAAACATCTTCTAATGTAGAGTTGGTCATTAGCTCAATTCGGGGATGCCGACCGACATCCATCATCTTGGGCCCGAGAATTCAGATGCTGCACTCAATGTCCGGATAGACTTTATCGAGCTGAGCCATAATACCGCCAATCGACGGTTTCTTTTCAACCAGATAAACCGGGTGCCCGGTATCCGCCAAATCCAAGGCGGCCTGCATTCCGGCCACACCTCCGCCAATAACGAGCGCCGCATCCGTAACCGGAATTTGCTCCTCATCCTGCGGGTAAAGCCATTTGGTGCGGGCAACGGCAACCCGAACAATATCTTGAGCTTTCCGGGTAGCAGCTTGACGATCAGGCGTCACCCAGGAACATTGTTCGCGAATATTCGCCATTTCCAGAAGATAGGGATTCAGTCCGGCTCCCTGAATGCATTGCCGAAATATAGGTTCGTAAGACGCCGGCGAACAAGAAGCGACCACCACGCGGTTGAGCTTGTGTTCGAAAATGGTTTGTTGAATTTCTTGCTGACCCGGATCCGAACACGTGTATTTGTTCCGGACTGCCACGACCACATCCGGTAACGTCTCAGCGAACCGTCGAACTTCGTCGACATCCACAATTCCGGCAATATTAGAGCCGCAATCACATACGAAAACGCCGATACGCAATTCTTCTTCGGTCAAATTTAGCCTCCTTTGCACAATCAGAATACGTTTCGCTTTGAATTGAATTCTAAATTGTTATTTTTTCGGTACCATCAGAAACCCGGCATCGATCAATTGCTGTTTAGCGCTCAGGCCCCATCTTTTCCCGCTGCCACATCTCATATTGCTGACCGCGTGCATATTCTTTGTCCTTCCAGAATTGCCGGTCACGAGCTGCTTGTTCAATGGCCTCTTGAAACGCTTCTTTAAACTCCTCGGAATCAAACTGAGCCTTACTGAAAAAATCAAAGGCCTGATACTGTTTGAAGGCTTTGCGTTGCGTTTCCATGGTTCCATAGCCGGTGATCATGATCACACGGGTAAACGAAAGTTGCTTCCGGATTTCCGCCAGCAGGTGCATTCCGTCCTCATTGCTCTCATCCATATCAACCAGTCGAATATCCAGAACGGCGAGATCCAGATCCCTGTTTTCACGGACATAGGCAAGGGCTTCTTCTTTAGTTGCAACGGCATGAACCAAATGCCCTTCTCGTTCTAACAGTCCGCCTAACAGTCCTCGCCAATCCGCATAATCATCCACAATTAGGACATTCCCTCGCATCTTGATCTCCCTAAGGTTCAGAGGTCAGATGTCAGAGAACAGCCGCCGGATGACTGAGAATATCCAATAAAATGGAATCAGCATTCAATATCCTGTCTTCTGTTTTCTGTTTTCTGACTTCTGATTTCTGTCTTCTGTATTCTGACCTCTGTCTTCTGTTTTATGACGCCCGCCGATAAAAGCAGGTAACCTGACAATAAACGTTGAACCCTTATCCGGCTGGCTGTGGCATTCAATGGTTCCCCCTTGACGTTCGATAAAGGTTCGCATCCACCACAGTCCAAATCCAAGGCCGTCATCACTGGGCTGAAATAAGTCCCATAAATGATCCAAATTCTGTGATTTTATACCTTTGCCCGTGTCACTAATTTTAACCATGACCCAAGGCAGCCCGTTAATTTGTTCCGATCGGCTGCTGATTTCGAGTCGCCGTCGTGTTTGATTTTCCATGGCCTTGCAAGCATTGGCAATGAGTTCAAGGAATATGTCCAACAGCAGCAAACTGCAATTCACTGGGGGCAGCTGTTTGTCATAGTGACACGCGATCTCGATATCATCCGACAGATCGGCAGATGCTAAAGCTTCATTGAGCAGTCGGTTTACGTCAAATCGGGCTGGCGGACCGGATTCTTTAAACGGCCTGAATAACGCTTCGCTGAGCTTAAGAATAAACTGCGCATTCCGATGGATGCGCTCCAGATTAGATTGGGTCCAGCGGCGGTCTGCTTCCGATAGATCCAGTTCTGCTAGTATTCGCAGCACTTCCTTGGCGCTGACCGGTACAATCCCTAACAGGTTATTAATACGATGGGCCAGCGCGGTCGCTGCTTGGCCCATCACCGCCCATTTTTCGGCAGCCAAACGTCGTTCTTGCTCCGCCTTGAGTTTTTGAAGCTGCGTGGCGTTTTGGATGGCAATGACAGCCTCTTGGGCCAATGCTTCCAGAAGCTCAACATCCTGCTGGTCAAAGGCGGCCAGGCGAGAACTCTCTAAGAGCAAAACTCCGATAAGCTTACCTTTTTTTTGTTCTGTATCTGAGCTGTACAATAAAGGCACCGAAATGCTTGAACGCATATCTTCAAAAAGAACGACGTTTAAAGGATCTTTACGAACATCCGGGCTTAAATATGGCCGTTGCTTCTCAGCCACCCAGCGGGCGATTCCCTGTCCGATGCGCGGGGTATAGGCCAGCTTTTCTGTTGTCCACCCCTCTCCATAGTGAGCCTTGAGGACTAGATTGCCGGTCTCAGGTTCCAGATGCCGAAGCGAGCCATGCTCAGCACCGACCAGTTCGGCGGCTTTTTCAAGTATCAGATTCAGCACATGATCCAAGTCAAGACTCGATGTCAGCGCCACATCAATCGTATGCAAGGCGCGAAACTGGGTGGTCATGCGTGCCAGCCGTTCATTTTGCTGGGCAACCGATGCAGTCAGGTCCGCCAGAGATTGGATTAAGGCGACATCTCGGTTTCTAAAGGTTCGCCCAGGCTGGCTATCAAAGACAATCAGCAGTCCTCGCACGGCTTCCTGCCAAATCAGAGGAGCCGCCATTAAAGCAGATTGATCAGGAAGCGTTTTAATAACAGCTTGACCGGAATCGATCACCTCCTTTAAAAGAAACTCATCCCACGGTTCTTTGGGCAGGTTCTGAGTAGCCAGCAATGTTTTGTGACCCCGTTCCGGATCGCATAGGTAAAATCCGCTGCCTTCGGCACGGCATTGAAACGTCGCCTGTCGAACAACGCTTTGGAGAAGATTCGGATCCAATATATCCGTTGAGGTGATATCCCGTTGCATTTTTTTCGGCACTTTTTGTTTTAATTAAATTCAAACGACGGGGTCGAATGACGAGTCATCTTCAATGATGGCGTTCAAAGATGATTCGCGATTAACGTTGTCAGATCCTGAATCTTAAGATTTAGATTATTCTCCAGCTGTGGATCTTCCTGGGCACATCGAAAATGAATCTGGCATTTAATGCAGGCCGTAATCATTCGATCGGCACCTGTTTGCGACGCTTCCTTTAACCTCTCGATTTGGATATTTTTGCTGACTTGTCCACAAGACATCCAACCGGTTGTACCGCAGCACAGACTGGCATCACGGACTCGTTCCATTTCCCTCAGATCCAGTCCCAGCGCCTGCAATAATGACCGGGGCTCATTGTAGATACCAAGATATCGACCCAGCCGACATGGGTCTTGATATGTTACGCGGTTATGATTTTTCGGCGCCAGCACCAGGTTGCCATCGGCAACTGCCTGCGCCAAATATTGGGTCAGGTGAAATATCTGCAGGCCATGATCTGCGACGCGTTTAGGGTATTCCCGGGCCAGTATGAGGGCGCACTCGGGACAGGTTGTGATCAGGATTTTAGCGCCGGTGGCGCTGAGGGATTCGAGGTTGAGCTTGGCCAATGCATGAAATGTCTCCATTTCACCTTCCCATAGCTGATCGTGACCGCAGCAGCGCTCATCAGCCATAACCTGAGGCTCGATGCCCAGATGATTCAAAATTCTCACCGCTGCCCTGGCAATTTCGACTCCTTCAAAATCCAAAGACTTGAATAAGGCGTCATAGTAAGGCAAACATCCGGTAAAATAAACAATCTCTGAGCGATCGGAAACCCCAAGATCCGGCGTTATCCAGTCCAGGCGATCTTGTTTCAGCCCCGGGTCGGTCATCATTTTGCCCCAGCTTTGAATGACCGCTCCATGAGTGCATTCACCGGCCTGCCCGCAGCCCCTGGCCATTGTTCTCGCCGCCTGGATAAAATCAGAAAAATAGACATCTGATGGACATAGTAAACTGCAGCGCTTGCATGTCAAACAGGACCAGAATAAAGGATCTTGCATGACCTCGGCTGGCCGGCCGTCGATGGCCTTCTCCACCAGGAGCCGCGGGCTGCTATAGGAACGCGTTTCCCAACGGGTAATGGGACAAACGGCACTGCACTTGCCACATTCCTGGCAATACCACGCCCGACACTGATGGATAATATCTTTCATGCTATCCATGATGCTTCATGCCCTTATTCAGCCCATCCACAAAGGCTTGTAATTTTGTTACCCAGGATTTTTCATCGTCGGCCGCGACCCAATCCATTACAAGGCTCTTACCCGAATGCCCCAACAGTTGCATTAGGCGGAGGGTCAAATCAAATGATTCTTTGGCACGCTGGCTGCCAAATTTATAATGGCATTCTTCTGGCGGGCAACCCAGCAGTAAGACACCGTCGGCACCCAGATTAAAGGCTTTAAGGATAATCCCCGCACTCAACCGGCCCAAGCACAAAACTTTCACGGGATAAACCCATGGTGCGTAAGATATATGATTACGACCCGCTGCCTCCAGCCCCCGGTAGGCACTCCAATTACACGTAAAAACCACCGCTTTGCGCTGGACGTTCAAGTCGTCTTTTTTCAAAACAGCTGCGAGCATGGCTTCCAGCTGTTCATCCGTCGCATCGCCTGCGCTTATGGCTCCAGAAGGACATTGAGCTGCACAACTGCCACAACCCGTGCAGATCATCGGGTCGATCCAGGAGTGACGCTGCGGTTCTTCGCCGACCAGTTGTGGCGCACCCAATTCACAAATTTCGATACAGGTTTTGCACGCTCGGCAACGATGCGGATCGACCAAGGCAGCGGTCGGTTCCGGCTGTTCGGTCAGCTGATCCAACCAGCCGGCTACTTTGACGGCGGCGGCTGCACCCGTTGATACGCCATCTTGCGGATCGCAGAAAAAAACACCCGGCAGCTGAGTTTCAACCTCAGGCGGCATGGTCTTCAAGCGCTTGAGTTCACCTGATGTCGCAAACGCCTCGCACAAAACATTCGCCGCGGCCGTATCCTGCGGCGCCAGCACGATCGCTGTTGCTTGCTGGATAGTGGATGGATTCGAAACAGCATATTGTCCATCGACACGCCAAATCTGATGCGGTAGGCGCTCGGCGACATGCGTGGCAATACCCCGGTCCTTGATCAATTTCTGGCAAATCTGCGCCGCTTTGCTGTTACCCAAAATCAACACGGACCGGTCAGCTTTCAAAGGCTGGGCAGATCGCAAAGAGCCCATCTTCAATTTGACAGCAGCCGAAGCAATCAGCGTATCTGCTTTGGCGGTTGCGGCCTCAGGATCATCAGCATGCACCCAAGCGCAATGCTCTCGGATATTAACAAATTCCCAAATCGTATTGGACAAATTTTCAGCTGATAAGCGGCCGGTCAGCAGGAGCGGGTCTTGGGCGTGCGCTGCAAATAACCCCAGGTTATCTTTGCAGCGAACCCGTTGATAAGTGCAACTGAAGCAGACTTGGTCCAGCGAACAGCAGGTGCAGGCCGCCAGCAGCACTCGGTTCAGACCGTGGGTCTGTACCGCATTGCCAATGAATTCAGTGGCCTCCGGCAAACAGGCCTGGGAAATCAAATCTGCATGGATAACGTCGGGTAATGCTGCTGATTGGCGGCGCAACGCTTCCGTATCTACCACTCGGGCGATGTGATCTCCGCACCGGCAAATAAACACACCCATGCGCGCTGGGCTTTCCAAATTTTCTCCAATCCGAATGGATGGCGCCGCATAACGCTGCTCGGAGAGGGTATGACTCATGGCTTGGGCGGCCGCAACAGAGCCTGAAAGCATCTCTTGTGGGGATGCCCGATAAATGCCGGATCCCGCTTTTAGTTTTAGCTGGGAGAATTTTGTCGGTTCGTCAGCAAGTATGATCGCACCCATTTCGAGCTCAACGATCTTTTCACGCTCTGCATGCAGAATAGCACCCGCTTTGCAAGCCTGGTCACAGGCCATACATTCACTGCAAGGACCACAGGCCAGGCAGCGCTGGGCTTCTTCAATTGCCTGTTCTTCTGAGAAACCGAGTTCAACTTCGGAAAAACTGCGCAAACGTTCCTCTATTGGCAGAACCGGCATGGATAACCGCGGCTTGGGAACCAGTTCCGCTTCCTTCATCGGCCGTTCGGAAACTGACATTTGACTGAGATTCTGTATTTGATCATTTGACAATTGGCCGTTTTTTGCATTATTGGATAGTATTTCATCCGACCATTGGTCAGTGCGATCCTCATCGGGAGCGTGCTGATTTAGATAGCGATCGATGCTCTCAGCCGCTTGTTTTCCGCTGGCAATGGCTTCTATGACTGTTTTAGGCCCGTAAACTGCATCCCCACCGGCAAACACCCACGGTATGCTCGTTTGCAAGGTTAGCGGATCAGCTTGGATTCCTCCCTGGGGTGAACGTGTAATTTTTTCCTCTTCTGAAAAGTCCACATCGCTTTGTTGGCCGATGGCAATCATGACGGCTTCTGCTTCCAGGGTACTGATTTCGTTTTCATCGTACTGGGGATTAAAATTGCACTCATCATCAAATACGCAGGTACAGCGTTTGAATTCAATACCCGTAATTTTGCTGTTTTTACCTAAGAAACGGCTCGGGCCAAAACAATTGACGATTTCTACGCCGGCCTCAAGAGCCTCTTTAATCTCGTATTCACGGGCCGGCATTTCTTCTTGGGTCTCAAGACAAACGATAGTAACTGCTTTAGATCCCAAACGTCTAGCCGTAAGGGCCACATCTATGGCGACATTCCCCCCGCCCACAACGATGAGTTTTTTAGCGACGGACACCTTTTTGCCCAAGGCAACGTCGCGCAGAAAAGACACTCCGTCAAAGACGCCTGATAGGTTTTCTCCGACGACCCCGAGTTTGCGGCTGCCGTGAAGACCGGTGGATAGAAAGATAGCTGAATATCCTTCAGATCTCAGCTTCTTTATCCCAACGTCTTTGCCAAAAATGACACCCGTCTTGATTTCAACACCCATTTCCTCGATAGCCCTGATTTCCGCATTGAGGATATCCTTCGGCAGACGATAGGACGGAATGCCCACTGCCATCATTCCACCCGCAACGGGAAGCTTTTCAAAAACCGTTACGCGATGATTGTTAAGGGCCAGATAATAAGCTGCTGTCAGCCCTGCCGGACCTGCACCGACAACCGCTACCCGTTTGGCATCAACATTTGGTGAAGATATTTTGGATCTTTTGCGCTTTGCTTTTTGGGTCTTTTTAAGTTCCCAGTCGGCAACAAACCGTTTAAGCTGTCGAATCGCCACCGGCTCGTCTACTTCGTTACGACGGCAATTGATTTCGCAGGGATGGGTACAAATCCGACCGCAGATGCCTGGAAAAGGAATCGCTTCTCGAACCAGATCCAGGGCTTCTTGAAAACGCCCTTGAGCGATGAGGGCTATGTATCCTTGGACGTGGATTCCCGCTGGGCAGGCATGCGAGCAAGGCGCAAGGCCAATTTTATCGATGACGGCACACTGCGGCTGAACTCCATCTCTGAGGTAAATGGCTTTGTGTTCATTTCCTAGAACCTGCACCGGACAGACATCGAGGCAGTCTCCACAGCCCGTGCATCGGTTTAAATCGACATATCGCGGATACAGGTGGAGTTGAACCTTGAAGGTATTTCTGATTCTCTCGGCGTTTTTTAAATCTGTGTGGGTTAGCAGGTGAATACACGGATGCTTGGCAACCTCCAGCGCACGGGTATTCGAACGATACTGAAATCGCTTGGCGAGCGGATCATCTCCAATGAAAGGCGAAATCTCGGCCAAAAGGACTTCAGTACCGGCAGCGGCCAGATCCAGGGCCGCTTGGAGCCCTGCCGGGCTTGCACCCAAAATGAGGACGCCTGGGTTCACAGAAGCTTTCCTCCTTGGTCATGGGTTCCGGTACTATGATGAGTTGCCGCCTTGGTCGTGCAAGCCTTTTTTGAAACCGGCCTCAAAAGCGTTCAAATTGACTTCCAAGGTCTTGGGAGGCACGGCGTCAGCCACCGATCGCTGCATGGCCTGTTTGCTGACGGCTCCGCTGATTGCGGTCCAAAGCCCCAGCATCACTGTATTGGCCGCCCGTGAATTGCCTAATTCCTCAGCAATTTGAGTTGCTGGAACCCCATAGATTTTAAGATCCTGGCGGCGCTGTTCGGGCAATGTCACCAGCCCATCGTCGATTAACAGTGTTGCGCCGGCAGCCAGCTTGGGAACATACTTGGCATAGGCCTCTTGGGACATGATAATTGCGTTTGTGGGTTCAATCAAATGCGGATGGTGAATCGGATCGCTGGCGATCACCACTTGAGACCCAGCTGCACCACCCCTTGCCTCGGGGCCATAACTCTGGGTAAAACAGGCCTCCAGCTTATCGTATATCGTTGCTGCCTGGCCGATAATCCGGCCGGCACTGACAATACCCTGACCGCCAAATCCACCTAGCTGCACTTCGGTTCGGCGGATAATGTCGGTCCGTTTCGGTATTTGAGTTCGCTCATTGAGTGCTTTTTTGACTGCCAGCCAGCGTTTCTTGGCCATCTGCTCCTGTTCGTCAATGGCTGTCTGGAAATCCGGTTTAGGTTCGTCCTTGAAAACCCCTTCGATGATTTCGATAATTGCACCCTCCTTATCGATTTTAATGGCGGCATCTTTGGGGTGGGTGCCGTGGGCGACCTTGCCAATCGTCTGGTAATGTTTCATAAGTTCTAGCCCACGACGCCTGAGTTTCTCGGGATCCAGTCCGCGACCTTCCGGATTCCAGCGGGCATAAGACGTGGAACACGGGGCGATAACTTCAACAAAACTATATCCGGGGTACGTCATGGCCTCGCGCAGCGTCCATTCCAATCGCCGGGCATGGATGACGGTCCAACGCGCCAAGAAAGAAGCCCCACTGGCCGCCGCTAAATACGGCAGGTTAAACGGATACTCAAAATTGCCGTATTGTGTCGTCACAGCCCGGGCGCCGTGCGGTGTTGTCGGCCCGACCTGACCGCCGGTCATGCCATAATTAAAATTATTTACGCAAATCACCGTAATATCCAGGTTCCGCCGGGCGGCATGAATAAAATGATTGCCGCCGATACCGGCGATATCGCCGTCACCGGAGATGACGACGACTTTCAACTCGGGATTGGCAAGTTTAAGACCCGTGGCAAACGGAATGGCCCGACCATGGGTGGTGTGAAAAGAATCCAGCCGAATGTATCCGGCAATACGACCGGTACAGCCGATACCCGATACCACAGACACCTTGTCCAGGTCCCAGCCCTGATTCTTTTCGAGCCATTGGAGGGCACCGATAAAGGTCGTCAGCGCAGTGCCTAGTCCGCAACCCTGACACCAAATGTGAGGCAAACGCTCTCCTCTTAAAAGCTCATCCATTGGATGCAGTCCGGTAATCCAATCGCTTTCTCCAGGGGATTCGGTTCCGGACAGTTCGAATTGACCCTCATCGATTTTGTCATAATCGGCCATAGTGCCTATTTCCCCCTCGAAAGGCCTAACGGTTTTGCTTCAGATGTATCAGGCTTTCCAGCGGCTGTTCGCAGGGCCTTCAGAACCTGCAGCGGTTCCAGTATGTCCCCTCCCAGTCGATTCACACCGATGACTTGAGCTTGGCCGGCTGCACATCTTTCCACCTCACGCAGAATCTGACCGTCGTTAATTTCCGGGACCACAAACGCTCGTATCTTTTTCGCCAGCGCCCTGATCCGCTCCTCCGGAAATGGCCAAACGGTGATGAGCCGCAGGTAACCGATCCGAATACCTTCCTTCTGAGCTTGCTCGATCGGCCACAATGAAGTGCGTGCCGATATACCGTAGCATACAACAATGACCTCGGCATCTTCCAGGTGGCGCTCTTCCACCTGGATGATCTCATCGCGATGCAAGCGAATTTTTTTTACAAGCCGCCGGATGTTCCACTCACTGGCTTCAGCATTCATCGCTGGGTATCCGCGCTCGTCGTGCGTCAAACCGGTAACGTGGAAGCGAAATCCCTCACCGGCAATGGCCATGGGTGATACCTCGCCATCGTCGCCGGAATTAGCATCGCGATAGATCCGAAAATGATCTGGCTCCACATCTCCTTTCTGAACCAATGGGCGCTGGATGAGTTCAATTTCTTCTGGGGGCGGTATGATGACCCTTTCGGTCATGTGCCCCACTTCAGCGTCAGTCATGACCAGAACTGGGGTGCGAAATTTCTCAGCTAAGTTAAATGCCCGTATGGTCAGATCGAAAAGCTCTTGAGGAGAGTTGGGAGATAAAGCGATGATTTCGTAATCGCCGTGGGATCCCCAGCGGGCCTGCATCATATCTTGCTGACCGACTAAAGTGGGTAATCCGGTGGAGGGTCCCCC